>JANMIB010000477.1:0-24082 GCA_031375605.1 Allobosea sp.
GGACAAGATCGCCGCCATCGGTATCCGGATCAGGCAATGGGTCACGTTTCATGGTGTATCGTTGAATGTCGATCCTGATCTTGGCCATTTCAGCGGAATCGTGCCCTGCGGCGTCAGCCTTCATGGCGTCACCAGCCTTGTCGACCTTGGATTGCCAGTGTCGATGCCAGAGGTCGATGCCAGCCTGCGCAAGCGCTTCGAGGAGGTCTTTGGCAAGACCGTGAGACCCAAGACCGTGAGACCCTAGCCATCCGCAAAACCGGTGTCATTGCAGACCACTTCGAAGAGGCCGGAACCTGGGCAACGGATCGTTCACCATCTTAGCCCCATGATGTGACGGGCGGGGGCTTCATTTTGGGTGGACATCTCATGAAAAACATTATTCTGGCCGCTTTTCTCAGCGCTCTTGCTGCAGCCTGCACGACCACCGACCAGCGAATCGCAGGTGCGGCGGCTGGCGCGGGAACAGGCGCTTTGTTTGCTGGCCCCATCGGCGCCATTGCTGGTGGAGCCATTGGTGCAGTGGCTGCACCAACGATCACTGGAACCGTCAAGCGCAACACGCAGTAACGATAAACCATCGTTCGTACATGCAAGATGCGCGGATGCGCCGTTGCGCGCTCTGGACTTGCACGCCATAACCCTGCCAGTACTTTGAAAAAAGGGCAGGGTGCATGGCCGTCTTGACCACCAGCGTCGATGTGAAATCGGCGCAGAACCAGAGCTATGCGGCGGACTGGGTGAAGTTACGTCAGGAACTGTCAGCACGCCGCGCAACTGCGGCGGCTGGTGGGAATGCGAAGGCGCGCGAAAGGCACACGGCCCGTGGCAAGCTCCTGCCGCGGGAAAGGGTCGCCACCTTGCTGGATGCTGGCTCGCCCTTCCTTGAAATCGGCGCTCTCGCCGCCTTCGGCATGTATGACGACGATATTCACGGTGCCGGCATGATCGCCGGCATTGGACGCGTCTCGGGCCGGGATGTGATGGTCGTGTGCAATGATGCCACCATCAAGGGCGGCACCTATTATCCGATGACGGTCAAGAAGCATCTGCGTGCGCAGGAAATCGCCCGCGAAAATCGCCTGCCTTGTGTCTATCTGGTCGATTCGGGCGGTGCCAACCTGCCGCACCAGACAGATGTGTTTCCGGATCGCGAACATTTCGGACGCATCTTCTACAATCAGGCAACGCTCTCTTCACTCCGAATTCCGCAGATTGCCGTGGTGATGGGCTCCTGCACGGCGGGCGGCGCCTATGTGCCGGCCATGTCGGACGAAACCATCATCGTCAGGCAGCAGGGGACCATCTTTCTGGGCGGACCTCCGCTTGTGAAGGCCGCAACCGGCGAAGTGGTCTCGGCGGAGGATCTTGGCGGCGGCGATGTCCATACAAGACTGTCAGGTGTTGCCGATCATCTGGCTCAGG
Source organism: Allobosea sp. (assembly GCA_031375605.1). Lineage (GTDB taxonomy): Bacteria > Pseudomonadota > Alphaproteobacteria > Rhizobiales > Beijerinckiaceae > Allobosea. Next base: position 1,426 of record JANMIB010000477.1, read on the forward strand.
ATGACCGGCACGCACTTTCTCTGGCAAGGCAGATCGTCGGCACGCTCAACACCACAAAGGAAGCGGGGATCAGTTTGCATGATCCGGTTCCGCCAAGGCTTGATCCGGCTGAACTCGACGCGATCGTACCGACCGATCTGCGCAAGCAATATGACATCCGAGAGGTGATCGGCCGTCTTGTGGATGGCTCTGAGTTCGACGAATTCAAGGCATTGTACGGCACGACACTGGTGACCGGTTTTGCACGCATCCACGGTATTCCCGTTGGTATCATCGCCAACAATGGCATCCTGTTCTCGGAAAGCGCGCAAAAAGGCGCACACTTTATCGAGTTGTGCTGCCAGCGCCGCATCCCACTGCTGTTCCTGCAGAACATTTCAGGCTTCATGGTCGGGCGCGACTTCGAGGCGCGCGGCATCGCCAAGGACGGGGCCAAGCTGGTCACGGCGGTTGCCTGCGCCCAGGTGCCCAAGATCACGGTCCTGGTCGGCGGCTCGTTCGGAGCAGGCAATTACGGCATGTGCGGCCGAGCCTATTCGCCGCGCTTCCTGTTCAGCTGGCCCAACAGCCGCATTTCGGTGATGGGAGGCGAGCAGGCCGCCAGCGTGCTGGCAACTGTGCGTCGTGACAACATCGAGGCTGCGGGAAAGAGCTGGAGTGATGACGAGGAAGAGGCCTTCAAGGCCCCGGTCCGCGACCAATACGAAATCGAGGGCAACCCATATCACGCAACCGCAAGGCTCTGGGATGATGGCATCATCCTGCCATCCGAGACGCGGCGCGTGCTTGGCCTTGCCTTCTCCGCATGCCTGAATGCACCTGTGCCGGACACCCGGTTTGGCGTCTTCAGGATGTAGCACATCAGCCAGTGCAAACGGCTTCGAAGCGCGATTTGCCAGTGTTGTTTGCGCTCATCGCTGCACAAACCGGACAACAGCCAAACCCGCTCGACATCGCGTTGCGGCGACGGTTGCCATTCCAGCTGAAAACACGGTCACCAACGTCGACATGCACGGAACGTGTGTGGCCGTAAGTGCCGACTCCGCCGACGGAACCATGATTGCGGGCATAGCGAGCGATGGCAGATGGCGCTACACCTGCGATCTGAACATCTGCTGCCTGACATTTACGGTGATATGAGCCCGAGCGACCGCCGCCTCTATAGCCAGACGTCACAACCACAGGCCGTCCGAAATGACTCGACATGTCACGCAGCACGGCAGCGAGGCTTGCGGGAAAACAGGAGGTGCGAACCGAACTGGTCTGGGTGAGCATGATGCCCCCAACAGCTGTATGGGCGGCGGCCGGCAGCTTGTCGCGTCGCGCCAAAGGTGATGGCTTGGTGCGAGAAGCTGGTTCAGCGCCGTGGTTCGGAGACTGAGGGTCTATCATGGCTGGACGCATGACATCTTCCTCTGATGACACGGCGGGAACAGTTGCAAGTGCAAGCGACGCGCACGCAGCAAGACTTCGACAGATGGTGGGTTTCATGGAAATGAACTGATCTATTTGCGGGAGGGCCATACAGCACGATCTGGCTGAAGCACTCGACGAGGCTTTGTGTCGAAGCGTATGGTCGCGCTGTCTCGACGCCACAATTGACCTGCGCGCAATTCCAAACAGAGGCACTTGCCGGGTATGTTTCCGTACGGAAACATGCAGAATAAAAAGTCGTTACAATAGATATACGGCAAAACAAAGATCATGCTGGCAGCAAAATATCCTGCACTGATCGACTTGTTGAAAACCCACGGATTTCATCATCGATGCGCGTGAAGATCACACCTGAAATTCTGCTGAAGGCTTACGCCGCGGGCGTCTTTCCGATGTCGGAAGGCGCTGATGATCCAGGACTGTTCTGGGTTGATCCTGAACGTCGCGGCATCATGCCGCTTGATGACTTCCATGTACCGCGCAGGCTGGCACGCACGATCCGTCAGGACCCGTTCACGATCAGGGTGGATACTGACTTCGAACAGGTGATCGATGCCTGCGCTGAAGCACGGCAAGGCCGTGGCGAAACATGGATCAACACCCGCATCCGCAAGCTGTATGGCGACCTGTTCCAGATGGGCCATGTCCACACGGTCGAGGTCTGGTCTGATGGCCGGCTCGTCGGCGGGCTTTACGGTGTGGCGCTTGGCAGGGCTTTCTTCGGCGAAAGCATGTTTCACCGGGCGCAGGATGCGTCGAAAATCGCGCTCGTACATCTGGTCGCACGCCTGATTGCCGGAGGTTACATGCTGCTGGACACACAGTTTCTGACAGACCATCTGGCCCAGTTCGGCACCATGGAAATCGACCGCGACGACTATCGCACCATGCTTGCGCTGGCGGTTGAGGGCGGTGCGGGGGAATGGCCACTTCGTCAAGGCGACCTGAGCGGAGCGGATGCACTGGATGTCATCAGGAATTGCAAGACACCAGTGCAGCTGTGACGCCGCTCCCTGCCTCAGTTGTTCCCGCCAGAACGGTCGCCGCTCTGTGGCTGGCTTGAGCGTGATGGATTTGGGTTGGTGGGGAAGAAACGCTGCGATGGCTGCTGCGGTGCGACCGGCACGCCTTGCGGGGGACGCACATCAATGCGGCCGTCATTGGGGTCCGACCCTGGCCTAGTCTGCGGGCGGGCTCGCTCGCGCCTCAGTTCAGCGGGCGGAGTTGTGAGCGGCGTGACCTCACGCTGTTCGACGATGACCTCCGTGCCGCCTTTGCAGTCCGTCATCCAGACATCATAGATGGCATGCTCAACGCCATGCAGCCCCGGACTGGCTGCATACATCCAGCCCGAGAAAATGCGCCGGTAATCATTGGCGAGGCCGACTTCGTCAACTTCGACAAAGGAGGTGGTTTGCGGCTGTTCAGTGGCCGGACGTGTCCAGCAGATGCGCGGCGTGATCTGCAAGGAACCGAACTGCACCGTTTCGTTGATCGTGACCTCAAACGCGATGATCCGCCCGGTGATCTTGTCGAGTCCAGCAAACACGGCAATTGGATTGCGGATGCGGTCCGCCAGCACCGGAGTTGCACAGAGCAAACAGCCAGACATCACACCGCTCAGTGCGGAAAGGGCAAGTCTTGATGCGTTACGTGTCATCAGTATCTCGATCACAAGGAGTACCCATCATTTCGAACGGGTCAGGAAAGCGGGACTGACTGACGCAACAACAAGGCAGACTGATGGTCATGGGACCATTCAGACATCGTGTGCAGCAAGGCTGCTCGCATGGAATGTCAACGCCCGGGGGTCCACGCATCATACGCACCGGCAGATTTCGGATGCGCACCAGCACCAACCGCAGAACCAGGTGGCCGATAAGCTTGCGCTGTTCCCGTCATGTTGGGAACATGCCGGGCCTGCCATTCGCGGGCAACATACGTTTCCTCGGATGGCGCGACATCGACAGTGTGATGAAGCCATCCATTCCACCCGGCCGGTACGCTGGAAGCCTCGATCGCACCTTTATAAACAACCCAGCGGCGCTCATGCCCCAGAGCCGGATCAGGTTTGCGGCCACGCGAGCGATAATAAGTGTTGCCGAATTCGTCCTGACCAACCCGCTCGCCTTGTCGCGCCGTGAAAAACCGCGTGCCGATCGTCTGGCCATTCCACCACGTGAAGAACTGAAGAAAGAAGTCTTTCACTGGAAACCCTCCGAAACCGGCCTTTATCACCACATGCGACACCGGCCCGCGCCATGTGTCCCGGTTATGCCGAGCCTGATGCAACCTGTCCAGCACAACAGCGCCGCGCGCGCTGTCTGCTCGGTTGATGCGGCGCATTTGTCATGATGTTTCATGCCCACACGGTGAAGCATGTGACACTGCCTGTCTGAACGCTGCCGGGCCACCAGCACCCGCAAACGAATCCACATGAGAGAATCACAACCGTTTATCGCAACGCGGCTGTCATGGTTCGGCCACAAAAAATCCACGGATCGGTCACATCGGAGCTTGTTCGATCATTGATTTCAGCCACTTGAAAGCAGCGTCTTCGCGCACAGCAGCAGCAAGCGTCTCGCGCCCGCCAGATGTTGCGACATAGCCTCATGCCGGGGGCATTTTTCCGCGTTCCCGCATATGGCAAACGGAACATGATTTGTGGGTGATTGAGATTCCTGCTGGCTTTTCCGCATCTTACGGCGCGATGCTTGAGGTTATCCCCAGCATTCACAGGCTAACACAAGATGTAGTAGCCGGCACATATTTTACGCACAAAACCTTGACGTCGGACCTGCGTTTGGACTACATTTTGATGGTCGCGTTGTCCGCAGCGTGGCCGGCCTGAATGGCCGGACGGACTTCAGAAGTTCAGTCAGCCCGAGGATGTTGCGCAGTGGCTTTGTAAGGCTCGTGCGTCTGGGCTGCCAGTGCTGCAAGATGTGCGGATGCAAGATACCAAATAGGTCTTGGGTCAACCAAAGACCGACAGGGGTTTCACAACAGGGCTGATTTTGAGCCGCACCGAAGGGTCGCGGTCCGCCAACGTCTGTCGGCGCATATGGAAGGTTGAAGGCAATGAAAATCGAACGTCGTTACACCAAAGCGGGCCAGTCGCCTTATGCTCCTATCGCGTTCCGCGAGACCGTGAGCGAAATCCGCAATCCCGACGGTTCGATCGTGTTCCGCCTTGATGGCGTCGAAGTGCCCGAAGCCTGGAGCCAGGTGGCGTCCGACGTTCTGGCACAAAAGTATTTTCGCAAGGCCGGCGTGCCTGCAGCCTTGAGAAAGGTCGAGGAAAACGATGTCCCGTCCTTCCTTTGGCGCTCTGTCGCCGACGAGAAGGCCCTCGCGAAATTGCCTGAGGACAAACGACACGTGTCGGAAATCTCCTCAAAGCAGGTCTTCGACCGCTTGGCAGGGTGCTGGACTTACTGGGGTTGGAAAGGCAAGTATTTCACCTCCGAAGCCGATGCGCAGTCCTTCTTCGACGAGCTGCGCTTCATGCTGGCGCAGCAGATGGTCGCGCCAAACTCGCCACAATGGTTCAACACCGGCCTGCACTGGGCTTACGGCATCGACGGGCCAAGCCAGGGCCATTTCTATGTCGATTACCAGACTGGCAAGCTGACAAAGTCGAAGTCATCCTACGAGCACCCCCAGCCCCATGCCTGCTTTATTCAGGGCGTGGCCGATGATCTGGTCAACGAAGGCGGGATCATGGACCTCTGGGTTCGCGAGGCACGCCTGTTCAAGTATGGCTCGGGCACCGGCTCGAACTTCTCGGCCCTGCGCGGTGATGGCGAGCGCCTTGCGGGTGGCGGGCGTTCATCTGGCCTGATGAGTTTCCTCAAGATCGGCGACCGGGCAGCCGGGGCCATCAAGTCGGGCGGCACAACGCGCCGTGCGGCCAAGATGGTCGTGGTCGATGCCGACCATCCGGACATCGAAACCTACATCGACTGGAAGGTGCGCGAGGAGCAGAAAGTTGCCGCTCTCGTGACCGGCTCCAAGATCGTGCAAAAGCACATGAAGGCCGTGATGAAGGCCTGCATCAATTGCGAAGGCGAGGGCGATGACTGCTTCAACCCGGAGAAGAACCCGGTCCTGAAGAAGGAAATCAAGCTGGCCCGCCGCTCGATGGTGCCGGACAACTACATCAAGCGTGTCATCCAGTTCGCCAAGCAGGGCTACACGGACATCTCGTTCGACACGTATGACCTTGATTGGGATTCCGAAGCCTACAACACCGTTGCGGGCCAGAACTCGAACAACTCCGTGTCGATCAAGGACGATTTCCTGCGTGCCGTCGAAACCGATGGTGACTGGAAGCTGACCGCGCGCACCACCGGCAAGGTGATGAAGACACTGAAAGCCCGCGATCTGTGGGAAAAGATCGGTTATGCCGCATGGGCCTCTGCCGATCCGGGCCTGCATTACAACACCACCATGAATGACTGGCACACCTGCCCGGCATCAGGGCCGATCCGCGCGTCCAATCCGTGCTCGGAATACATGTTCCTTGACGACACGGCCTGCAATCTGGCCTCCGCAAACCTGCTGCAGTTCTATGGCCGCGACACGAAGTCATTTGACTATGTGGGCTATGAGCATCTGTGCCGCCTGTGGACCATGGTTCTCGAAATCTCGGTGATGATGGCGCAGTTTCCCTCAAAGCCGATTGCAGAACTCTCCTATGAATACCGCACGCTGGGCCTTGGCTATGCCAACATCGGTGGCCTTCTGATGACCATGGGTCTGGGCTATGACTCAGACAAGGGCAGGGCGCTTGCCGGTGCCCTGACCGCGATCATGACGGGCGTGGCCTATGCCACCTCCGCCGAAATGGCGAGCGAGCTTGGGCCATTTCCCGGTGCCACCAAAACCTCTGCAGATGGCAAGACCAACACCCAGCATATGCTGCGCGTGATGCGCAACCACCGCCGTGCTGCCTATGGCGAAGCCACAGGCTATGAAGGCCTGGCCGTGTCGCCCGTGCCGATGGACCATGCCTCGTGCCCCGAGCCGATCCTTGTCGAGCGTGCGAAGCTGGCCTGGGACCGCGCGCTGGAACTTGGCGAGAAGCACGGCTATCGCAATGCGCAGGCCACCGTCATCGCGCCGACCGGCACGATCGGCCTTGTCATGGATTGCGACACCACCGGCATCGAGCCTGACTTCGCGCTGGTGAAGTTCAAGAAGCTGGCTGGCGGCGGCTACTTCAAGATCATCAACCGCGCCGTGCCGGATGCGCTGCGTTCGCTTGGCTACTCGGAGGCACAGATCGCCGAGATGGAGGTCTATGCCGTCGGCCATGGCTCGATTGCGCAGGCGCCCGCCATCAACCACACCACGCTGGCGGCCAAGGGCTTCCCGGCTGACAAGATCGCGGCTGCCGAACAGGGCATGAAGGGCGCGTTCGACATCAAGTTCGTGTTCAACAAGTGGACGCTTGGCGAGGATTTCATCACGCAGACGCTGAAAGTCCCGGCTGACAAGCTCAGTGAGCCGTCATTCGACCTGCTCGCGTTCCTTGGCTTCTCGAAGGCCGACATCGACGCCGCAAACGTGCATGTCTGCGGGGCGATGACGCTGGAAGGCGCGCCTTTCCTCAAGCTCGAACACTACAACGTGTTTGATTGTGCCACCCCGTGCGGCCGCCTTGGCAAGCGCTATCTCTCGGTCGAGAGCCACATTCAGATGATGGCGGCGGCGCAGCCCTTCATTTCGGGCGCGATCTCCAAGACCATCAACATGCCGAACGAGGCCACCGTCGAGGACTGCAAGAACGCCTACATGCTGTCATGGCGTCTGGCACTGAAGGCCAACGCGCTTTACCGCGATGGCTCCAAGCTCTCGCAGCCGCTGAACTCGGCCCTCATCGCCGATGAGGACGAGGATGCGGATGACACCATCGAGGCGCTGATGGCGATGCCGGCAACCGCCAAGGCCGCCGCGCTGTCCGAAAGGATCGTCGAGCGCATCATCGAACGCGTCGAGCGCAACCGCGAGCGCGAGCGCCTGCCGGACCGCCGCAAGGGCTACACCCAGAAGGCTGTTGTCGGTGGCCACAAGGTTTACCTGCGCACCGGCGAATACCATGATGGCCGCATCGGCGAGATCTTCATCGACATGCACAAGGAGGGCGCCGCCTTCCGCTCGCTGATGAACAATTTCGCCATCTCGGTCTCGCTCGGCCTGCAATATGGCGTGCCGCTGGAAGAGTATGTGGAGGCCTTCACCTTCACCCGCTTCGAGCCGGCCGGCTTTGTGCAGGGCAACGAGGCGATCAAGAACGCCACGTCGATCCTTGACTACGTGTTCCGCGAACTGGCGATCTCGTATCTCCAGCGCTTCGATCTCGCGCATGTCGACCCGTCCGAAATCGGCAACACCGTGCTCGGCAAGGGCGAGGCGCAGTCAGAGCTTGGCGGCGTGCCGCAGAACGCGGCCCAGCAGGCTGTCTCCAAGGGCCTGCTGCGCTCCAAGACCGACAAGCTGATGCTGATCTCGGGCGGCGCAAGCACCCCTGCCACCGTCACCGCCATCGGATCGGTGCCCGCCGGTGCCTACGGCCTGGCCAGCGTTGGAATGACCCTTGGTGCCACAGCGCTGAAGCCGGAGCCCAACATGGACGTGACGCTGACTGAAGCGGAACTCGCCAAGATGGGCTTTGCCTCGCCGGCAGCCTCACTAGCAGCCCAACCCCAGCGCACCGCCGCCGACAAGCGCGCCGAAGCCCTGATGAAAGGCTATGTCGGCGATTCATGCGGCGAATGTGGAAACTTCACACTGGTCCGCAACGGGACGTGTCTGAAGTGCGACACGTGCGGCGGGACGACGGGGTGTAGTTGAGGGATTGGTTGGATAGAAACCAAACATATGGAGGACTTCCATGGTTGCCTACCTTACCGATCAACAGATTGACACAAGAGCACTTGCCCATAGGAGAGAGCTGGGTTTTCGAGACGATCAGTTCATCGACGGTATGACACTGATTATTAAACTCAAAACTCGCTATCCCGAACTTAACTATGCGCGCGTGCCAGATGCAGAATGGACTGGCATAGACGATGCGAAGTGGGACAGTGACAAAAAATGTATTTATCTTCGCGAGAGCGTGTTCTGTGACGTTAACGCAGATGGTCCACGTGCAAGAATGACGCTTTTGCACGAAGTCGCGCACGCGCTTCTTGGCCATAAAGGTCTACTATCACGGGCGCCGGTCGGAAACCTGGCCGAGAAATATTCTGCTGATGTCAAGCGAATGGAGTATCAAGCAAAGCGATATGCTGCAGCATTTTTAATGCCAGATTTGCCACAAAATCGGCTGCTAGGTTCTCATCAATTATCGGAAAAATATCACACAAGCGGACAAGCTGCTTCAATTCGCGTCGCGAATTTTGCTGAATGTCGGTTGTGTCGTTGATAGTGCTTTGATGACACGAAAAGTGTCGTGGATGGTCGGGTCAAGCCCGACCATGACGGCGGATTGAAATGGGGAGGGTGGAGCGTGGTCACAACCTTTTTCTTACCAATACACACCACTCGTCGTCATGGTCGGGCTTGACCCGACCATCCACGCCGCTATGTGCCGCACATGAAGGGTGGCTGGGTCTATATCATCACGAACAGGCCAAACGGCACACTGTATCTCGGCGTCACGTCCAACTTGATACGTCGTATGAATGAGCATCGCGAAGGGCTGATCGAGGGTTTCAGCAAGCGATATGGTCTCAAATGCCTTGTCTGGTATGAGCGTCATGACAGCATCGAAGTCGCGATCCGCCGCGAGACCGCGATGAAGCATTGGCTGCGCGCGTGGAAGGTCAAGGCCATCATGGAGCGCAATCCGGATTGGCGCGATCTCCATGACGAATTGATCTGGACATAAAACACAACGCCAGCCCGCATCGCGTGGATGGTCGGGTCAAGCCCGACCATGACGGCGGGCGTGGGGCGGGGGAACCATCTAGATTGCACGAATCTGCACCATGCACCGTCCTTCCTCCGCATAGAGCAATGCAATCCGGTGTCATCACCGGCCCTGTGCCAAAGATCTCGGTGCGTTGGACATGGCCCACATTCGCGCTAAAGGTGCCGTATGACATCATCGCGACAAGGACCATGCCATGCCCATCACGCGCCGCCTGTTGACTGCAGGCCTTGTCCTTTCCCCGCTCGCTGCGAGGGCGCAGGCTGAGCCGGTTGGTGGAACCACCACCATTGTCGTGCCTTTTCCGGCTGGCGGGTCAGTCGATGCAGTCGCGCGGCAGGTGCAGGCCGGATTGCAGGAGCGCCTGAAATCCTCGATCATCATCGACAACAAGGGTGGCGCGGCTGGCAGCATTGGCGCCACACAGGTGGCGCGCGCCGCACCGGATGGCCGCACGTGGCTGTTCGTGTTCGATTCGCACGCGGTGAACCCATTCCTGCAGAAGTTGAGCTTTGATTCCGAGAAAGACCTCGCACCGGTGATGCTGATCGGCACCGCGCCAAATGTGCTGGCGACGCACCCGTCGCGCACGTACAAGACACTTGCCGACGTGATCGCGGCGGCGAAGGCGAAGCCGGGCTCGATCAGCTATGCCACCATCGGCGCTGGCAGCCTCGGACATCTCACCATGGTGCGGCTTGGCAAGCAGCTCGGCGTCGAGATGAACCACGTGCCGTATCGCGGCGGCGGGCCTGCGTTGAATGATGCCGTCGCAGGCCATGTCGACCTGATCATCGGCAGCGCGGCGCTGCTCAACCCGCAGGTCGCGGCGGCGTCTTTGCGGCCGATCGTGCAGTTCGGGCCGAAGCGCGCCACCTCTCCGCAATTAGCCGCCATTCCAACGTCAGGCGAAAGCGGTGCGCCGGGTATCGAATCGGTCGCATGGTGGGGCGTGTTTGCCCCTGCGAAGACGCCACCAGCCGTCATCGAGCGTTTCGAGCGCGAGTTGCGCGCCACGCTGGCAGACCCGAAGGTCAGCGAGAACCTGTCGCAATCGCAGCAGATCGACCTCCGTGCCGAAGGGCCGGTTGAGTTCAAGCGCTTTTTCGAGAACGAAATGCGTGTCTGGGGCACCATCGTGCGCGAGAACAACATCCAGATCAGCTCGCAATGACAAAGCTCCACCGCATTGCGATCCTCGACGACAGCCAGGATATCGCGCTCACCTCGGCTGACTGGTCACAGCTCGCCGGAAAAGCCGAGATCACGGTCCTCAAGGCACCCTTCGACAGCGAGCACGAGGCCGCAAAGGTTCTCCAGCGGTTCGACATCCTCGTGCCGATGCGCGAGCGCACGCCGTTTCCCGCCTCGCTGATCAACCGGCTGCCCAACCTCAAGTTGATAGCTCTGACGGGTGCCCGCGCTGCAACACTCGATCTGAAAGCCTGTGCGGCGCGAGGCGTCATGGTGTGCAACACGCCGGGTGATCAGGTCACCGCGGCCACGTCAGAGCTGGCCTGGGGGCTCGTGCTCGCTGCCGCGCGCGATATGGGAACGGCAGATGCAGGCATGCGCGCCGGGCATTTTCACGAGGGCGTGCGCATGGGCATCGCGCTGGATGGCAAGCGCATAGGCATCGTCGGTCTGGGGCGTCTCGGCAGCCGCGTTGCCGGTTATGCCAGAGCGTTCGGCATGGAGGTGGTGGCCTGGAGCCAGAACCTCACGGCGCAAGCGGCAACAGATGGCGGTGCGGCGCTGGTCAGCAAGTCCGAACTGTTTTCAACTTGCGATGTGATCTCGCTGAACCTCGTGCTGTCTGAGCGCACGCGGCACGTGGTCGGCGCTGCCGAGATTGCTTTAATGAAAACGGGCTCGATCATCGTCAACACCTCGCGCGGCCCACTCATCGACAATGCCGCACTGGCCACACGGCTGCTGAGGGGCGACATCATGGCTGGCCTCGATGTCTACGATGTCGAGCCACCGGCTGCGGCTGACCTGATCAGGACGCTGCCGAACACTGTCCTGACGCCTCATCTGGGCTATTCCACACATGCCGTGTTCCGCCAATTCTATGGCCATTCGCTCGAGAACATCGCCGCCTTCATCGCAGGGCAACCCATCAGGGTTGTGCAGCCTGCATAAGCCTGCGGCATCACACTGTGCTCTTGAAGCGATGCGGCAAAACCTTTGCTGCCCGCCACCTGATCCCTGAAGAGTGCCTCGAGCCTGGCCGTGCCAGAACAGCAGCTGATGGCCGCCCGCGTTTTTTCACACTTTGCCATCTGCTTCGGGCACGGTAGGGTGCAGAGCGGTGGGGCCTGAGACAGGAGCATGACGGCATGACAACTCGAATGGCGTTTCTGGCCGGAGCAGCCGCGTTGGCTGCAGGCTTCGCGGCCTTGCCAGCTCAAGCCCAGTTTTATGGCGAACCGCGAGGGCCATACTACAATCCCGGTTTGCCGCCCCCGCCGCCTTACGCACGCGGTTATGATAGGCCACGGTATGAGGAGCCGCCGGGCTATGGCCCGATTGTATGCGAAGAGGGGGCCGAAATTCTGGCCTCACAGGGCTTTCGCAACATCTCCGTGCGTGAATGTGGCGGGCGCGTGTTTCGCTACACGGCATTTCGGCGTGGTGCGCCCTTTGAGGTGCGCGTGTCGTCCAGCACAGGCCAGATCACCAGCATCCGCCCGATCTGAACGGATCGTAGCGTGGCGGCCATGGAACCATGTGCAGGGCTCACGCGTTGATGTTTTCACAGTGCAAGAGTGACGCCGGTCGAAAATTCGGCTGCGTTCACAGCATGGGGAACATCGACATGACCGCCATCACCAAAACGGCCCGGACGAACCGCAATCTTGTCATCGCAACATGTGCCACTTTGCTGCTGTCTGGCGCAGGTGTTGCCGCTCAGAGCATCCAGCTTGATCTTGGCAATGGCAGGATCGGCGTTGCACCTCCGCCTGACAGATATGATGACCGTCGCGGCCCACGCGTGATCGAGGACGAAAACGTTCGCGTCAGCTGCCGTGAGGGCCGCCGGATCGTCGCCTCACGCGGCTTCAGGGATGTCCGTCCGCTGGATTGTGGCGCTCGCTCGCTGGTTTACACAGCACGCGAGCGCGGTGAGCCAGTGGAGGTCACGGTGTCGGCCCGCAATGGCCGCATCGTGTCCGTCCAACCGCTGTGAGAGGTGACACATGACACGACTTGTCCTGTTTCTTGCCCTTCTGGCTGTGGGTTATGACGCCTACGCCTATCAAGGAGCTTACACACGCGCCGCCGTCGGGCAGATCGAAGCAGGCATTCAGCGGTTGAGCGCCATGACAGGTGACACGCGAACAGGTGACGCGCGAACAGGTGACACGCGCACAGGCAATACGCCTCCAACCACTGCACCAGAACGCGCGCCAGCACCGTAATCCGGGGTTGGCAATCAAGCCTTCCAGACAGCGGACGTTTCCCCAAACAAGATCAGGCAGTGATGGGATATGAATGGGTCATCGTCCGCAGCAACGATGCGATTTGCCATATTCGCACCTCAACACGTTAACCCATTTTAACTTTTCGCTTGACCGGCGTTCCAAAACACTCGCTACTGACGCAGCGTCAAAATTGTGGCGTGCAACAGGAACAACAACATGCGTCATGTATTCGTGGCTGGGGCCATCGCACTTGCTTTGGCAGGATGTCAGACCCCACAGGAATCACTCGCCAGTGCAACCGATGTGTGTCGGGAATCTGGCCTGCGTCCGGGAACAGGTGCGTATTCGCGCTGCGTGAACGGCAACTACCAGCAAAATCGCCGCACCTCCGAAGCAACAGGCAACGCCATTGCAACAGGTGTCGTGGCCGGTGTGGTCGGTGGTGCCATCATTGGGGCCGCTTCAGGGCCGTATTATGGTCGCGGCTACTACGGGCGCGGTTATTACGGTCGTGGCTATTATTATTGAGACCAGCAGGCCTTGCTGAAAAAAGTCTTATCTCCGCCCATGTTCGAATAGCGCATGGGTGGAGAATTGCGACTCGACGGCGTCTAGAGCAAAGAGAATTAACGGCAAATACTGTATTGACCCTAGGTCAAACAGGTGTATTCTTCAGATCATAACAATGCGTCAGTGAACCTGCCCTGCGTGGTTGTTCATGGGCCACCAACGTTGATCGAGGGGGTTGCCCATGCCGCTTTCGTCGCCACGCTTCAAGGACAATGCCACCTTGGTATCCGTCGAGGCCAACAAGATGGCTCTGGCGCGCAACTCAAACGGCGTTGGGACCCATCTGGTGCAGATGGCGCTCGTTGACCTCGGTTTTGCCATGCCCAAGTCGACTGGAAGCGTCAATTACAGCCCGGACGGCATTTATGGTCAGGAAACGGTTGATGTGGTCAAGGCGTTCCAGCGCGCACAGATACCTCCGCTGAAGGATGACGGTGTTGTCGGCCCCAATACGTTGCGGGCACTCGACAAGAAATTCCCCGGCTTTTCCCATAAGGTGAAGCTGCATTTCCGGTCCATCTCGCTGACGAATGTTCCGTTCAATGTCAGTCTGCGCAATGCGGAGCTGGTCTTCGCCCAATATGGCATCCTCATCGAGTTCGCGAGCGGCGAGTCTCTGCTGCTGTCGGATGCGCAGACAGCAAAGTTCGACAAGATCGACCAGTCCTGCAAGTGGGTTCTCAGTGACGGCGAGTTTGCGGAGGTGCAAGGCCTTGGCTCCCGCGCACCCAACTCCGACGTGCTTGTTTTCCACGTCAGCAAGTTTGCCGATGCCAACACGCTTGGCTGCGGCGGCCACATGGCGGGCAGGCCCGCATGTACAGTGACGGCGAGCGCGTCGGGCTGGGATACGGCCCACGAGGTTTGTCACGTTCTGCTCGGATCGGGTTTCACGCCGGTACACTCGGCGGACAAACGCAATCTGATGTTTGCGATCTCGCGGTCCGAGAAAGCCGTGCCGCAAATGACGGTGAAACAGGTAGCCAGGGTCAAGGCCAGCGGTCAGTGCTCCACCATCTAATACAGTCAGTGCCGTTCATCCAGAGCGTAGCAACCGAACGGCGGCGTCCCTCTCGAACAGATAGAGCAGGAGCCTGAGCGCCTCGCCGCGCGGGCTGGTGAGGTCGCGGTCCTTGTCGGTGATCATCTGCGCGTCGTCGCGGGCCGCAGCCAAGAGATCGCCATCGATCTCGGGCCGCGCAATGCGAAAACCCGGCATGCCGGACTGGCGCGTGCCCAGCACTTCGCCTTCACCGCGTAGCCTGAGGTCTTCCTCGGCAATACGGAAGCCATCCTCGGTTTCGCGCATGATCGAGATACGCGCCTCTGAGACCGGGCCAAGCGGACCCTTGTAAAGCAGGATGCAGGTGGAGGCGGCAGACCCACGCCCGATTCGCCCTCGCAGTTGATGGAGCTGCGCAAGGCCGAAGCGCTCGGCGTGCTCGATCACCATCACGGTGGCATTCGGGACATCGACGCCCACTTCGATCACGGTTGTGGACACAAGGACAGCGGTGTCGCCAGCCTGGAAGCGCGCCATCGCGGCATCCTTCTCGCGCCCCGGCATCTGGCCATGCAGGAGGCCGACCCTGTCACCGAAAAGGTTATGCAAGGCATCGAAGCGGTCCGTGGCAGCGGACACATCCAGCGTCTCGCTTTCCTGAACGAGCGGGCACACCCAGTAAACCTGCGCTCCCGCCTCGATGGCACGCCCGACAGCCCCGACAACCTCGTCATAGCGATCCAACGACACGGCCCGCGTAGTGATCGGCTTGCGGCCAGCCGGTTTCTCGGAGAGCACCGACACATCCATGTCGCCAAACCAGGTCAGTGCCAGCGTGCGCGGAATAGGCGTGGCGGTCATCACAAGCACATCGACGGCCTCGCCCTTGGCACCGATGGCAAGCCGCTGATGCACGCCGAAACGGTGCTGTTCGTCCACGACCGCCAGCCCAAGATTACGGAATACGACATGCTCCTGAAACAGGGCATGGGTGCCCACCACGATGTTGATCGTGCCATCCGCCAGCCCGGCCAGCACACGGGCGCGCTCGGCCCCTTTTTCGCGGCCGGTCAGCAATGCCAGCGTCAGCCCGATACCCTTGGCCTGCTCGTGCAACCGGTCGGCGTGCTGGCGCGCCAGGATTTCGGTTGGTGCCATCATCGCCGATTGCCGCCCTGCCTCAGCCGCGCTCGCCATCGCCAGCATCGCCACGGCGGTCTTGCCGGAGCCGACATCGCCTTGCAGCAGACGCAGCATGCGCTCGGGCTTGGTCATGTCAGCGCGGATTTGCGCCACAGCCTCGCTCTGGCTGCGTGTGAGAGTGTAGGGCAGGGCCTTTTCCAGTGCTTTCATCAGATGGCCGTTGCCGCTGTTGACCCGGCCTGCTGATCGCTTTCGGACTGCGCGCACCAACGCAAGCGCCAGTTGGCTGGCCAGCAACTCGTCATAGGCGAGACGGCGGCGCGCCGTGGTTTCCGGAGACATGCTTTCCACCTCGGCGGGCCTGTGCATCGCAGAAAGCGCGTCGGAGAAGCTGGGCAGATCGTTCAGTTGCAGCCATGCGGCATCCTGCCATTCGGGCAAGGCCGGCAGGCGCGCCAATGCAGCCTCTGCCGTCTTGCCCAGCATGCGGGAGGAGAGGCCCTCGGTCATGCCATAGACCGCTTCGACATTCGGCATGTTCTGGAAGGCTCGCTGGTCCATCACCCGTTCGGGGTGCACCATCTGGCGGCGGCCTTCCCACAGCTCTATCTTGCCGGAAATGTAGCGGATCTCGCCCACGGGGAGGATCTGGCGCATCCGGCCCGCATCCGCCTTGAAGAACACGAGGCTGACATCACCCGTCTCGTCCTCGACCAGGACGCGGTACGGCGCGCGCGCCTTGCCGGGCGGGGCAGGGCGATGCTCGGTGACACGGGCAGCAAAGGTCGCCGTCTCGCCAATAGGTGCATCAAGGATCGAACCGGACGAGCGCCTGTCGATGCCCGATTGCGGCAGGTGAAACAGAAGGTCCAGAACCCGCGCCGGCCTGTCGGTCTCGCCCAGCAGCTTGTCATACAGCACCGCCATCTTCGGCCCGACACCGGGCAATGATGTGATGGGTGCAAACAGCGGGTCGAGGCTCGAAGGGCGCATGGTGTCGTGATAGCAATTTCGGGTGTTCCGACCAATGCCAAACGTTCCGATGTCATGGCCGCTTTTGTAACGGCCATCCCGCTCCGAAAACTGGAGTGCGCGTAGCACCAAGATCACAGGCGCATGGCCGGTGATCACACTCAATTGGATCGCATTGCCGCAACCACACATTCCGCACTGACAACCTCATCCGGCCCGGATATAGGTGCATTTGAACCGAGGGGCGAAACGCGCTCCGCGGCATGACTCTTTTGCAATGGGGCCTTTTATGACGGGAACGACTGTCAGCAGCAGCGAGATCGAGCCACATCGTCGGCGTATCCTGTTTCGCGCCTGGCATCGCGGCACGAGGGAGATGGATCTGCTGATGGGTTCGTTCACGGATTCCGAGATCCGCACCATGAGCGAGGATGATCTCGCCACGCTTGAATTGCTGATCGAAGCGCCGGACCGTGATCTGTTTGCCTGGATCACCGACAAGACAGAAACACCATCCAACTACGATACCGCTGTTTTCCGGCGGATGAAGGCCTTTCACACGCACACGGCCCCGATCAACGTCTGATGCTGACACAATCGCCCCTCGACCGTGCCGTCACCGCCCTGCTGCGCAAGGATCACCCCACGCTGGCCGGTTCGCCAGAGGGCTATGACGCGCTGGTGCTGGCTGGGCTGGCAAGGAGGCTGGCGGGCAAGATCGAGGCGCCCGCACTCGCAGTCTTCATCTCTCGCGATGGGCAGCGCATGCAGCGGCTAGAGCTAGCGCTGGCGTTCGTAGCGCCTGAGCTTGAGGTCTTGACCTTGCCGGCCTGGGATTGCCAGCCTTACGACCGCGCCTCGCCAAACGGTGCCATCATGGCACGCCGCATGACAACGCTGGCACGGCTGGCCCGGACACGTTCCAGCGAGACGAGGCCGCGCGTCTTGCTGACCACCATCAACGCCATGCTTCAGCGTGTGCCTGCCAAGGCTCTTGTCGGTGCGCAGAGCTTTGCCGCCGCTCCGGGCAATGTGGTGGACACGAAGGAACTTGCCGCCTGGCTCGACATGGGCGGCTATCTGCGCGCTTCCACCGTGCGCGAGACCGGCGAGTATGCGGTGAGGGGCGGTATCGTCGATCTGTTTCCGCCGGGCATGCAGAGCCCGATCAGGCTTGATTTCTTCGGCGACACACTGGAATCCATCCGCACTTTCGATCCTGAAACGCAGCGTTCGCTGGCCACGATGCGGGCGCTCAATCTGGTGCCGGTCAGCGAAACCCAGCTCACCACCGACACCATCCGCCGTTTTCGTCAGGGCTATCTCGCAGCGTTCGGCACACCAGGGCGCAATGACACGCTCTATGAGACCGTCAGCGAAGGCCGCCGGTTTGCCGGCATGGAGCACTGGCTGCCCCTGTTTCACGAGCGCATGGACACGGTGTTCGACTATTGCGGCCCAGCGTCCTACCTCCTTGATCCGCAGATCAGCCAGGCACAAGACGAACGGCTCTCGCAGATCAACGAATATCATGCGGCCCGCAAGGAAGCGCTCGAGCAGAACGCTTCGGGCACACCTTACAATCCCTTGCCGCCAACAGCGCTTTATCTGGGCGCGGACGAATGGCGAGAGCGGATGAATGCGGTTGGCCATGCGCAGCTGACGCCATTTGCGCTGCCCGAAAGCGACGGCAAGCTGATCATCGATTGCGGTGCGAGGCAGGGCAGGAGCTTTGCGGCAGAGCGCGCCATGGACGGCGCGCAGGACAAGACCAACGTTTTCGATGCCGTGGTGTCGCACATCGGCGCGCTCCGCACATCCGGCAAGCGGGTGCTTGTCGCGGCGTGGTCGGAAGGCTCACGCGAGCGGCTCGCCCATGTGCTTGACGATCATGACCTGAAGGGCGCGGAACTTGTTGGCTCGCTCACGGCAACTGAACAACTGAAGTCTGGCGCAGTCGGCCTCGCGGTCTGGGGTTTCGAGCAGGGCTTCGAGACACCGGACATGGCGGTGATTGGCGAGCAGGACATTCTGGGTGATCGCCTGATCCGCAGCAAACGTTCCACCAAGAAAGCCAGTGATTACATCACAGAAGCCGCGTCCCTGACGCCGGGCGATCTGGTGGTTCATGTCGATCACGGCATCGGGCGCTTCATCGGCCTCAAGACGATCACCGCGGCAGGCGCGCCACATGACTGCCTTGAAATCCATTACAACGCTGGCGACAAGCTGTTCCTGCCGGTCGAGAACATCGAGCTTTTGTCGCGCTATGGCTCGGAAGACATGGAGGTCCAGCTCGACAGGCTGGGCGGCGCGGCATGGCAGGCCCGCAAGGCAAAGATGAAGCAGCGAATCCGCGAAATCGCGGGCAAGCTGATCCAGATCGCCGCCGCACGCATGCTGAAAGATGCACCGAAATTCACCTTGCCAGAAGGGCTCTATGACGAGTTCTCTGCACGTTTCCCCTTTGAGGAAACCGAGGACCAGCTCAATGCCATTGACGCGGTCGTGGATGATCTGGGCCTTGGACGCCCGATGGACCGGCTGATTTGCGGCGATGTTGGCTTCGGCAAGACGGAGGTTGCCCTGCGCGCCGCCTTTGCCGTGGCGATGGCAGGCAAGCAGGTGGCCGTGGTGGTGCCGACAACGCTTCTGGCCCGCCAGCACCACAAGACCTTCGCTGAGCGTTTCAAGGGCTTGCCGATCAAGGTTGGTCAGGCGTCACGGTTTGTGGGCACGGCTGAAATCAAGGATGTGAAGGCCGGCATCGCCGATGGCACGCTCGACATCGTCGTCGGAACCCACGCCATTCTTGGCAAGAACATTGCCTTCAAGGATCTGGGACTGGTCATCGTTGATGAGGAGCAGCATTTCGGCGTTGCTCACAAGGAGCGGTTGAAGGAAATGCGGGCCGAGGTGCATGTGCTGACCCTGTCGGCCACGCCGATCCCTCGCACCCTGCAACTGGCCATGACGGGCGTTCGCGACCTGTCGATCATTGCGACCCCGCCGGTTGACCGGCTCGCCGTGCGCACCTTCGTGGCACCGTTTGACGGGTTGATGGTGCGTGAGGCACTGCTGCGCGAGCGCTATCGCGGCGGCCAGTCATTTTATGTCGTGCCACGCATCGACGATCTGGCCGGCGTGAAGGACTTCCTCGACAAACAGGTGCCCGAGTGCAAGGTCGCGATCGCCCATGGCCAGATGGCGGCTGGTCAGCTCGAAGACGTGATGACCGCATTTTATGAGGGCAAGTTCGACATCCTTCTGTCGACCACCATCGTTGAGTCCGGCCTCGATATTCCAACCGCGAACACACTGATCGTGCACCGGGCCGACATGTTTGGGCTGTCACAGCTTTATCAGATCAGAGGCCGTGTGGGCCGGGCCAAGACCCGCGCCTATGCGCTGTTCACACTGCATGAGAAAAAGAAGGTCACGGCGCAGGCCGAGCGCCGTCTCAAGGTGCTGCAATCGCTTGACACGTTGGGGGCCGGCTTCCAGCTGGCCAGCCATGACCTCGACATTCGCGGCGCGGGCAACCTGCTGGGCGATGAGCAGTCAGGCCACATCAAGGAAGTGGGCTACGAGCTTTATCAGCAGATGCTGGAAGAGGCTGTCGCCGCGCTGAAGGCCGGCATCGAGGAACCTGCCGCAGACCAGTGGTCACCGACGATCACCATTGGCACGCCCGTGATGATCCCTGAAGGCTATGTCGATGACCTGTCGCTGAGGCTTGGTCTTTACAAGCGGCTTTCAACGCTGGAGACGGACAAGGATATTGAGAGCTTCGGTGCGGAAATGGCAGATCGGTTTGGACCTTTGCCAAGTGAAGTCAAGCAATTGCTCGATATTGTTGCCATCAAGGTTCTATGCCGCAGGGCCAATGTCGAGAAGGTCGAGGCGGGGCCGAAGGGCGTGATCGTTGCCTTCCGCGACAATTCCTTCGCCAACCCGGACGGCCTTGTGTCCTACGTCACCGAACAGGGCGCGGCTTCGGCCAAGGTGCGCCCCGACATGAAAATTGTCTTCATCCGCGACATGGAAAAGCCGGAGCTGCGCCTCAAGGTCACGACGCGACTGATGCGTGATCTCACGCGGATTGCCGAACGCCCGAAAGCTGCCTGAGCGTTATAGTTTGCGCTGGCTCAGCTCAAGCTCATGATCTGCATTGCTGAACAGGTCAAAAATGCGGGTGCTGTGATCGCCAAGAGGCTCAAGCCTTTCAGGCCTGTGGCGATGGATCAGCATCAGGGACATGACACTGTCGTGGCCAACGATGCCGGCGTTGCGAAGGGCGTTCTCGGTCGAGGCCGGGGCGACAAGGCAGGTGTTCACACCGTCAGCCAGCCCGGCCCACAGGGCGCTGAGCGAAAACAGCCCGAGCGGCAGATATTCCGCTCCAGACAGCATGGCGAAATAAGGCCCGGTGGCCATTGCACATAGACTTGGGCTCATCATCATCGACAACACCCGCGCACCTGTGTTGAGCCGTGCCTCGCGGGCAATGGCTACAGTGGCTGCGAAGATGTCTGTCTCCATCACGGTCTGGCGGGTGCCGTAAGCTGTCTCGATCGCCATCGGCAACATGGCAAAGCTCGCCGAGACGTGCCTGATGTCAGGCAGCCGCGCATGGCTGGCCATCACCTTGTCCAGCGGCACGACACCATCGGGCGCATCCGGCCCGAAGGCACACACCAGCCGCGCGTTGAACGAACGGGCGGAGGCATCCCGCAGCATGTGCGCAGGCTCAAGATCGCCGCAGCGCGTTGTGGCCAGCACGACACAAGGCCCTGCCATGTCAATCCAGGTCTGGAGTTGCGCGGCGCTGGCCGACATGGGCAGCAGAAAAGGGCGCAACCCGGCACGCTGGGCGGCAAGGGTCGCGATCACCTGTTCCGGCCCCATGGGCATCATGATCATGGCATGCGAACCTTCAGGCAGCCGCGACAGCGACACCAGTGCTGCCAGACGCCGCACCTGCTCGTCGATCTGGGCATGAGTCAGTTGCGCTTGAGACAGACCAGCCCAGGCTTCGCGGCGCGCTGGCGCGCGGCAGAACAGCTCATCCGGCCTTGTCTTGAGTGCAACCGACAGTAACGCCTCAAGCCCGATGCCTTCGATGTCCTGCTGAATTTTCCGCTGTGCGTTCATGTCTTGTGGTCCGGATCAATTTGACAGGCGAGGGGGGGCAGCAATGGTCTCAGGCTCGCGCCACATCGCTTCGATGGGGAAGCCGAACCGGGCGGGACGCTGGGGAATGCCGACGCCGCGCTGATGCGCGATCCAGGTTTCCGGCAGGTAGAACAGCGGAATGACATACTGACCGCTCATCACCAGCCGGTCCAGAACGCGGGCGGCACTGACATAATCCTCCCTCGCGCGGGCACCGAGCATGCTCTGGATGGCGCCATCAATGGCAGGGTTCACAGCACCGGCATGGTTGAGGGATCCCGCACGTGCCGCTGACGTGCTGGCCCAGCGATTGGCCTGTTCCGTGCCCGGACTTGCCGAAACCGGCCAGGTCCACTGCAGCATGTCCATGTCAAAGGCGGCAAGCCTGCGCCAGTATTGCACATCATCGACCAGCCTGACCCGAGCCATCACCCCGATGCGCTGCAACGCCTTGGCATAGTTGAGGGCCAGTCGCTCCTGCGGGCGCGACATCACCGTGATGTCGAACGCCAGTGCCTCGCTGGTCTGGCGTTTGCGCATGACGCCGGATGCAAGCGCGTATCCGGCATCGTTCAACAGGGCGAGCGCGAGGCGTGCCTGTTCGCGATCACGGCCCGAACCATCCGACTGGGGTGGTCCCCAGCTGCCGTCCAGCAGCGCCTGTGGCAGATCGGTCTTCAGGGTCCGGAGCAGGTCCGTTTCGCGGGCAGTCGCAGGCTTTCCGGCCGCAGACAGCTCGGAATCCGTGAAAAGGCTGTTTGAGCGGTTGTAAACACCGAAAAACAGGTTGCGGTTGACCCACTCGAAATCGAACATCAAGGACAGAGCCTCGCGCACACGCGCATCAGAAAAAACTGGCTTGCGCGTGTTGAACACCAGCGCGGACAGCCCTTTTGGCGTTTCAAACTTGATCGCGCGGCGCACGATCCTTCCGGCCCTGACGGCCGGAACATCATAACCCGTGATCCACAGGGTCGGGTCCGTCTCGACCCG
>JANMIB010000507.1:0-16252 GCA_031375605.1 Allobosea sp.
GCATATGCACGAAAAGGACGGGTCGCCCGGCGGACTGCTGCAACGCTGCCGCATAGACCGCATTGCACAGGTAGCGGCCCGCGTTTGCAGACAGGCCCGCCGCGATGCCGGCCGACCGCAGCGCTGCCAGAGCAGGCCCAACCTGTGCCGATGCCCGAAGCGGCATCGTGCCCGAAGATCGCGGGACTGATCCACTTGCCCCACTTGCCCCGCTGGCATCACGCTGCAGCGGGCTGTCAAGCACCCGTGCAAACTGTTCCACGCGCACACGCCTGGCGCGGGCCGCTAGCCCCAGAAGCAGCATGGCATCAGGCAAGGCCAAAGCATCGGCAACGGCCAGTTCGCGGGGAGCATGGCTGTAGCGAACGGTCAGTTCAGTGCCTGAAGCCGAAACACCGTGAAAGCCGCGCCCGACACTGTGCGAAATCCGCCGCATGAGCCTCAGCGTCGGATTGACGCGGACGCCGGGAAAGGCTCCGAACCCCGTGATCAGCACGGTCAGTGGCTTCACCTTGCCGATCTGCCTCTTCAAAGGGCCGTGCTCCACCTCATTCATGCCTTGTTCGCGCAATGCCGCCGTGCCAATGCTTGCGGCCAGATTGGCCGTCAAAGGGATTATCACGTGCAAGGGGTTGGCGCATCAGCCTGGATGACCGCCGGATCTGTGGTGCTGGCAATGTCCATTGGTGCCTGCAGCTCAAGGCCGCCGCCAGGGCTCGCTCCTGTTTCGTCTCCCTCCCCCCGCGCATCGACCGTTGACCTGCTTGTCAGCACCATGCGCAGGCCTGACGCTGACCCTGCCATCCTTTTTAATGGCGAGAGGACACTCAAGCCGCGCTATGCCAGCCTGACCGTGAGCATCCCGCCCAACCATGTGGCAGGCGACATTGCCTGGGCAACCACCAGCCAGGCCGACCCGGAGACCACCTTCGCGACGACGCGCGCCGGCTATCTCGAACAGGCCAGCTTCACTGCGGCCTTGCGCCAGCGCATCCGTAGCACGAGGCGCTCGCATGTGCTGGTGTTCGTGCATGGCTACAACACACGCTTTGACGAAGCAGCGTTCCGGTTCGCCCAGATTGTCCATGATTCCGCTTCCCCTGTGACACCTGTGCTGTTCAGTTGGTCATCATGGGGCAGCTTTTCATCCTATCCCTATGACCGGACCAGTGCCGCCATTGCGCGCGACGGTCTCGAAAGCCTGCTCTCTTCGCTGGCGCAAGACCCTGCCGTGAGCGAGGTTTCGGTCCTCGCTCATTCCATGGGCGGCTGGCTGGCGATGGAAACCTTTCGGCAGATGGGCATCCGCCATCGCCAGATCAGCCCCAAGATTCGCAACCTGATGCTGGCAGCGCCGGACATCGATGTGGATGTGGCCGCCGAACAGGCCCGCAGCTTCGGGACCAAGCCGCCGCGCATCTCGCTGTTCGTGTCGCGTGATGATGATGCGCTCTGGGCCTCGCGCCTGTTCTGGGGAAGCCGTGACAGGCTTGGCGCGATCGATCCCGGCAAGGAGCCCTACAGGAGCAATCTGGCCCGGTTTGGCGTCAATGTCATTGATCTGACGGATGTGACCTCGCCCGATTCAACCGGCCATGGCAAGTTCGCACAAAGTCCCGAGGTTGTCCGCCTGATCGGCACCCGGCTTGCGCGCGGCCAGAGCCTTGAGCATGGCGCGCCCGGACCTGTCGAGGGTGTGGGACGGCTGACACAGGGCACGCTGAGCGTGGTCGGTGATGTGCTGACAGCGCCGTTGCGCATCGGGCAACCTGCGGAACCCAACCCGTCGGGAGCCGCAGCGCCCTGATCTGCTAAGGGAAGCTTTGCCTCAAAATTGCCTTTGTGCTGGGCTTTTAACCCTTTATTCATTCCACAAGGCCTTTTTGGCCGCTCAAATCCCTCATTTTGTCTGGTTGTGCCGTGCCTCGCATGAGCGTCTTGAAATCATGTCTGCGTTGTCTGGCGACAGCTGCCCTGGCGGTTGGCCTGACAGGCTGCCTGTTCAACGAGCGGGGCCTCGATTCTCCTTATCAGGTGGCACGCGAAGGGCTGACCCCGATCCAGGAAGACCCGCTGGTGCTGGTCGCCACGACACGCAAGCCCGCGTCAGGCCTGCGCAAGAGTCCCTATTTCACATCGGATCGTGGTCCGGGCCTGACATTTGCCGAAGCAAGGCTCAATCCGCCGGATCGATCCTTCACGGGTTCCATCACCTCCGCCGTCACCTCGCCGTGGAGCGTCAATGCCGTCGGCGCGGGCAACAGCGAAGGGGCAGCCAATGCCTTTGCGCAGGCCGCGAACGGCAAGGATGTGCTGCTGTATGTCCACGGGTTCAACGAAACCTTCGAGACAGCGGTGGCGACAGCGGCGCAACTGTCCGACGCCGTCGCCTGGCGAGGCCGCACGGCGCTGTTCTCGTGGCCATCCGGCGGGCGGCTGATTGCCTATCAGTATGACCGCGAAAGCGCGATGTGGTCGCGTGACGGCTTTGAAGAGGCGCTCAAGGCCCTTGCCGGCAATCCGAGCATCGGACGGGTGCATATCGTGGCCCATTCCATGGGCACGCTGCTGACGCTGGAAACCTTGCGCCAGTTGCGCAGCGCGGCAGGCGACGAAGCGCTGGGCCGGATCGGCGCGGTCGTGCTGGCCTCGCCGGACATCGACATCGACCAGTTCGAGCAGACGGTGCGCCGGCTGGGGCCGATCTCCAGCCGGATCACCGTGATTTCTGCCACCAATGACCGGGCACTGGCCATGTCTGCGCGGCTGGCTGGTGGCATTGCACGGGCCGGTTCGGCCGAACGCGCGCGTCTTGATGCGCTTGGCGTCAAGGTGGCCGATGCGTCAGATTTCGGCAGCGCGCTCCAGGTCATCCGCCATGACCTGTTCCTGAGCGACAAGGATGTCCGCGCCGTCATCGCCCGCGCAATCGAACGGGCGAGATGAGTTGCGCTGAACCAGCATACGTAATGATACGGACCACCCAACCGGCATGAAACCTGCTCCACTGTTAGACGACTTTCTTATGGTCATCTGCTGGGGAGCACGCCGACATGCTGAACGACACATCACCTTATCGCCCTGCCGCCGATGGCACGGCTGCACCCTCATCCCTTATCGCGCCATCGCGCCGTGCGCTTCTGTTGGGTGCGGGTGCCGCGCTGGCTGCACCACAAGCGCTCCATGCACAGGCCACAGCCACAGGCAAAGCTGGCGAGACCGCGCTGGTTGCGACCACGCTCCCCGCCGATCAGGCGGCCTACTTCGCGCAGGAAGAGCCCTTCTTCGCGGAATTTGCCAAGGAATTCACGCTCGATCCCAACGTGGTGTATTTCATGGCTGCACAGAAAGGCTCGATGCCCAAGCCCGTGATGACGCGCATGAAAGAAGGCCTCGACCAGGTCGCAAAAGACCCCTTCCCCGTCTATGTCGAGCCGTCGCTGAAGACCCGCGAGACCATCGCCAAAGCCTACGGCACCTCGACCGACCAGATCGCCATTACCCGCAACACCACCGATGCACTGACGCTTGCCCTGATGGGCATCGAGTGGAAAGCCGGCGACGAAATCCTGATGACGCCGATGGAACACCCCACCGGCATCACGCTCGCCTTGCGCATCGCCGCGCGCTACGGCGTTGTGATCAAGCAATGGGGCGTGCCGGTCGGTCCGAAATCCACCGCCGATGATGTGATCGCAGCGCTG
This sequence comes from Allobosea sp., assembly GCA_031375605.1. Lineage (GTDB taxonomy): Bacteria > Pseudomonadota > Alphaproteobacteria > Rhizobiales > Beijerinckiaceae > Allobosea. Next base: position 3,705 of record JANMIB010000507.1, read on the forward strand.
GAAAAGCGCGTCGTGCCCGGCAAGACCAAGGTCATCTTCTTTTCAAGCCCGCTCTGGCCCACCGGCCAGCGCCTGCCGGAACGCCGCATTTCGGAAGTGGCCCAGAAGGCTGGCGCGATCACGGTGGTGGACGGCGCGCACTATAATGGCATGATCGACCCGAAACTGGACGAGACCGGCATCGATTTTTTCGGCCTGTGCGGCCACAAATGGCAATGTGGCCCTGGCGGGACGGGGCTTTTGTACGTGCGCAACAAGCCCAACGCAGCCAATGGAACACCGCTGCCGAAATTCCATCTGATCCGCAGCCAAGCCCGCAACGTGCCTTTTGATGGCTCGCGCGGCTATGACATCGGCACCGCGCTGTCGATGTACGGCTTTCCGGAATCAGGCGACTGGCGCGCACTGGGCGATGCCGTGGCGCTGTGGGACAAGATCGGGCGGACACGCATCGAGACCTGGCACATGCGCCTTGGCGGCTATTTCCGCGACAGGATCGTCGATGCCTTTGGCGAGAATGCCGTGCTGCGCCCGCAAGCTGATCCTGCCTTGCAGAGCGGCATCATCGGCTTCAACCCGTTTGCGACCGCAACCCAGCGCATGGACGACAAGCTCAACATCGATTTCCGCACCCGCATGCTGCGCGAATACGGCTTCCGGATTTCCGGCCTCGGCGTCGGGCGCGATGGCCTGACGCGTGGCAGCGATCCGGAAACATCCATGTTCCCGGTCGGCTCCATTCCCAACCGCGACCCTGATACGCTTGCGCCAAAGCCGATGGACCATCCCCAGCGCGTCAATGCCTGCGTGTGGAACACCCGCGCCCATTGCGACACCTTCATCGCCGCCACCAAGGATCTGGTGAAAAAGATGGGGGCGTGAGAGCTGCCTCAAACACGCCTGGCAGGCTCGATGACGTGATCAGCAGGTGAAAACACGGGCCTGCGCTTGACGGCAGGGGCAAAAGCAGGCGACGACCGGGCGTGATACCACATCACGTCCGGGATCTTGAGCGATGGCCAAAAGCACCCTGTCAGCCGACCTGCGCTCCGGCGCGCTGATCTATCATCGCTATCCCAAGCCCGGAAAGCTGGAAATCCAGGCCACCAAGCCGTTGGGGAACCAGCGCGACCTGGCCCTGGCCTATTCACCAGGCGTGGCGGCGGCCTGCGAGGCCATCGTCGACGATCCCGCCAACGCGGCTGAGCTGACCATCCGCCAGAATCTTGTCGGCGTCATCACCAACGGCACTGCCGTTCTGGGCCTGGGAGACATCGGCCCGCTGGCCTCCAAGCCCGTGATGGAGGGCAAGGCCGTCCTGTTCAAGAAATTCGCCGGCATCGACGTGTTCGACATTGAGGTCGAGCAGAAGGATGTCGACAAGTTCGTGGAGGTCGTTGCAGCTCTTGAGCCAACCTTCGGCGGCATCAACCTTGAAGACATCAAGGGGCCGGAATGCTTCGAGATCGAGGAGAAGCTGAAGGCCCGCATGGGCATCCCGGTGTTCCACGACGACCAGCATGGCACGGCTATCATCGTCGCCGCAGCCGTCACCAACGGGCTGGAGATCGCCAACAAGAGCCTTGCCGATGTCAAGATCGTGGTCTCAGGCGCGGGCGCTGCCGCTTTGGCTTGCCTCAATCTCCTGGTCAGGCTCGGCGCATCGGTCGGCAACATCTGGGTCACGGATCTGGAAGGGCTCGTCTACAAGGGCCGCCCGGTGCTGATGGACCGCTGGAAGGACGTTTATGCGCAGGACAGCGACAAGCGCACACTGGCTGAGGTGATCGAAGGCGCGGACATTTTCCTTGGTCTCTCCGCTGCCAACGTCCTCAAGCCAGAAATGGCAAAGATGATGGCCCGCCGCCCGCTGATCATGGCGCTGGCCAATCCAAACCCGGAAATCGAGCCGGAGGTGGCGCTGAAAGTGCGCCCCGACGCGATGATCTGCACCGGGCGGTCGGACTATCCCAACCAGGTCAACAATGTCCTGTGCTTTCCTTATATTTTCCGCGGGGCTCTCGACTGCGGGGCCACCACCATCAATGAGGAAATGAAAGCGGCAGCCGTGCGGGCCATTGCCACGCTGGCGCGCGAAGCACCATCGGACGTGGCGGCGCGGGCCTATGGCGGCGAGCAGCGCACCTTTGGCGATGCGTCGCTGATCCCCAACCCGTTCGACCCTCGCCTGATCCTGCGCATTGCGCCGGCCGTGGCGGAAGCTGCAATGGCAACGGGCGTGGCCAAAAAGCCGATTCCCGACATGGATGCCTACCGAGAGGAGCTGTCACGCTTCGTGTTCCGCTCAGGCTTCATCATGAAGCCGCTGTTTGCGCAGGCCAAGGCCGAGCCAAAGCGCGTGATCTATGCCGAAGGCGAGGACGAGCGCGTGCTGCGCGCGGCGCAGGTCGTGCTGGAAGAAGGCATGGCCATCCCTATCCTCATTGGAAGACCATCGGTGGTCGAGGCGCGCATCAAGCGCTTCGGCCTTGCCATCCAGCCCGGTCGGGATTTCGAACTGGTCAACCCCGAAGACGATCCGCGCTACCGCGACTATGTCTCGAGTTATCTGGACATTGCCGGCCGCAGGGGCATCACGCCCGATGCCGCGCGCAGTCTTGTGCGCACCAACAGCACCGTGATTGCGGCTCTGGCCGTGGCTCGCGGCGATGCAGATGCCATGATCGCGGGCCTCGAAGGCCGCTTCATGAGCCGCCTGCGCCATATCCGCGACATCATCGGCTGCGCGCCTGGCGTGCGCGACATGTCATCCATGACGCTGATCGTGACCAACAAGGGTGCGTATTTCCTCACCGACACCCACATGAAACCTGACCCGACCGCGGAAGAACTGGCGGACGCCACGCTGCTGGCCGCAGCCCATGTCGCTCGTTTCGGCATCAAACCCAAGGTGGCGCTGCTCTCACATTCCGATTTTGGAGCGTCAGACACCCCGTCTTCGCTGAAAATGCGCAAGGCCACGGCCCTGATCAACGCCCGCGCGCCAGACCTTGAATGTGACGGCGAGATGGAAGCCGACACGGCGTTCTCCGCAATGATCCGCGAGCGGGTACTGCCCTCCTCGCGGCTCAAGGGCGAGGCAAACCTGCTTGTCTTCCCCAACCTCGATGCCGCCAACATCGCCTACCAGTTCGCCAAGATGCTGAGTGATGCCTTGCCTGTGGGACCGATCCTGCTTGGCGTCGCAAAACCCGCGCATATCCTCACCGGCTCCACCACCTCGCGCGGCGTCGTCAACATGACAGCGGTGGCCGTGGTCGAGGCGCAGGACATGGCGCGGGGTGAGACGCGCGTCCTATCGCCATGATGATCTGGCATTGATCTGTAGAAGAAACACGCGCGATGCCGACCTTGCCTTGACGCGCTTGATGATTGCTGCCGTTACGATAAGCTGTTGATTGCCACGGTCATGTTCCTGCACTGCTCGGGAACCTGATCGCTGAATTGTCGATCACGACTTCTGACAGGCTGGAGTGACGCGCTTGCAAGCCAGACCGCACCGTGGACTTTTGGCTGTGTGCCTTGTGACGGGCATCATCCAGCTCGGCCTCCGGCCTGTTCAGGCGCAAAGCTCCAAGACCTACACAGTCGACAGGGCTGCAAAGAGCAAGGTCGACTTCGTCTGGAACATCAACCAGGACTGTTCTGTCATCAGAGGCTTCAACGTCAGCATTGCGCGTGTGCCGAAATACGGCGAGGTCACCCTGGAAAAGGCCGAGGAGGCCATCACGGCTGAATGGAACGAGCGGGGCATGGAAGCTCTGGTCCGCAAGTGCATGGGGCAAGTCGTTCCGGTCATCACCATCTTTTACACGCCAAATCCGGGCGCTCCCACGACCGACAGCATGAAAGTCATCATCACCAACCCTGTGAAGACCACGTCCACACCAGTGGAAATCCGTCTGCGCCTGCGCTGAAAGACATGTCTTCTGAAACAGCTTGCAGCCAGAAGCCAGATCCATCGACCATCGTCATTGAAGCATTGCATATCTACAAAACCGGTGCCGGTTTTTGTGCGCAATGCTCTCGCTTGCCAATCCTTTTTCCTTCACCATAATCGGCGGCACACAGTAAATGTCGGCTGGTCCGGCAAGGGAGAGTTCTCATGTCAAACCGCAGATTCTTGCGCACCGCTTTTGCCGGGGTCATCCTTGCCACGTCGGCGCTGAGCGCGCTGCCGGCCTTTGCCCAGGTGGTCTACAACCGCGGGCAGGAAGCGGACCCCGAGACGCTCGATCCGCAAAAGATCTCGACCTCCGCCGAGTTCCACATCATGCGGGATCTTTATGAGGGCCTGATCATCCACAACGGCCAAGGCAAGGTGTCCCCTGGCGTGGCAGAAAGCTGGACGATCTCGCCCGACGGCAAGGTCTTCACCTTCAAGCTGCGTGCCAACGCGAAGTGGTCGAACGGCGATGCGGTCAAGGCCGGTGACTTCGTGTTTGCCTGGCGGCGCGCCGCCGCGCCCGACACCGGTGCGAAATACACCAACGTACTGTATCCGGTGAAGGGGCTGGAGGCGGTCCACAAGGGCACGGCCGGTGCCAAGCCGGAAGACATCGGCATCCGCGCGGTGGATGATGCCACGCTAGAGGTGACGCTCAACAACCCGACGCCCTACTTCATCGAGTTGCTGACCTTGCCGGTGAGCGGCCCGCTGCATCCGGCATCCGTCACGCAGCATGGCTCGAACTTCGTCAAGCCCGAGAACAAGGTCTCGAACGGAGCTTACCGCCTGCGCGAGTTCACACCCGGCGCGCAGGCCACGCTGGTCAGGAACCCGAACTTCCATGATGCGGCGAACGTGAAGATTGACACCGTCAACTTCATCCCGCTGGCGGACTCCGCCGCTGCGGCCCGCCGCTTTCAGGCGGGCGAGATCCTGTCCACCGTCAACATCCCTGCCAACCAGATCAAGGCGCTGAGGGCGCAGCTCGGCGCGCAGGTCTCGGTCACGCCACAGCTCGGCACCTGGTATCTGACCTTCAACAACGACAAGCCGCCCTTCAACGACGCCCGCGTGCGCCGCGCGCTCTCGATGGTTCTGGACCGCGAGTTCATCGCCGAGCAGGTCTGGAGCGGCTCGATGCTGCCGGGCTATTCATTCGTGCCGCCCGGCACCAACAACTATGGCCCGCAGATTGAACTGGCCTTCAAGCCCCTCTCCGTGATCGACCGCGAAGAAGCTGCCAAGAAGCTCCTGGCCGAGGCAGGTTTCGGCCCGTCCAAGCCGCTCAAGGTCGAATACCGCTACAACATGAGCCCGGAAAACCAGGCCACGTTCGTCGCGATTGCCGACCAGTGGAAGGCGATCGGAGTTGAAACCTCGCCGATCTCGACCGACGGGCGCACGCACTTCGCCTTCCTGCGGGACCGCGGTGCTTACGACGTCGCCCGCGCCGGCTGGATCGCCGACTACAACGACCCTCAGAACTTCCTGTTCCTGCTGGAATCCGCCGCCATTCCGGGCCTCAACTATGCCCGGTGGTCCAGCCCCGCCTATGATGACCTGATGAAGCGCGCGGCGGCTGAAATCGACATCGCCAAGCGCGCCGGCATTCTGGGCGAGGCGGAGAAGATCCTGCTCAACGAAGCGCCTTACACGCCCGTCCTGTTCTTCACCAACCGCAACCTGATCTCGCCAAAGCTCGAAGGCTTCACGCCCAACCCGCGCGCGAGCAACCCGACCCGGTATATGTCGATCAAGGGTTGAGCGGTTCCCCGTCAACCTGCCATGCACAACCTTGCAAGCCTGCCTCATCCTGAGCCTGTCGAAGGACGAGGCAGCAGCCGCGCGTTCTCGAGCTCCTCCTTCGATGGGCTCAGGATGAGGATGTGTGGCGTGGCGCAGCGGTGGGGGCTCTTGCCATGCTGAGCTACATCCTCAAGCGCCTGCTCTCCGCGCTGCCCACCTTGTTCGTGGTGGTGACGCTGTCGTTTTTTCTCATTCGGCTTGCGCCTGGCGGGCCGTTCGATCTGGAGCAGCCGCTTGAAGCAAAGGTGATGGAAAACCTCAACCGCATCTACAAGCTCGACCGGCCGCTGATCGAACAGTACTGGCTCTATCTCAGCCACTTGGCGACAGGGGATTTCGGGCCGTCCTTCTATGCGCGCGATTTCACAGTGGCGGAGTTGCTGGCCAAAGGCCTGCCCGTGTCGATCATTCTTGGTGGCCTTGCGCTCTCGCTGGCGCTGATCATCGGCGTCGTGCTTGGCACCATTGCCGCTTTCAGGCAAAACAATGCGGCGGATTATTCGGTGATGGTGTTTGCCACCTTCGGCATCACCATCCCCACTTTCGTGGTCGCGCCGGTGCTGCAGATCGTGTTCGGGCTGATGCTGGCCTGGCTGCCTGTTGGCGGCTGGAATGACGGCGCGGTGCGCAACCTGATCTTGCCGGTGATCGCGCTGGCCCTGCCCCAGATCGCCGTGGTAGCGCGCATGATTCGCGCGTCGATGATCGAGGCGCTGCGCTCCAACCATATCCGGACCTTGCGCTCGCAAGGGTTGAGCAACACGACGATTGCCATCCACGCGCTGCGTGGGGCGATGCTGCCAGTGGTGTCCTACATGGGACCTGCAGCAGCGGCGCTGCTGACGGGTTCGGTGGTGATCGAGACCATCTTCGGCCTGCCGGGCGTGGGCCGCTACTTCGTCGAAGGCGCCCTCAACCGGGATTACACATTGGTCATGGGCACCGTCGTGATGGTCGCGGTATTCGTGATGTTCTTCAACCTCATTGTCGACATCCTCTATGCGCTGCTCGATCCGCGCGTGCGGTACGACACATGAGCGACGCGGCCAATCCTTTTGCGAGCGCGCCCGTCACGGTCAGCCGCTCACTCTGGGCCGATGCGCGGATCAGGCTTTTTCGCAATAAGGCCGCCGTGGTCAGCCTGTTCTTCCTGCTGTTCATGGGTTTGCTGGCCATCACCGGCCCGTGGTTGTCCCCGCACCCCTATGAGCGCGTCTACACCGAATATGTGCGGGTTCCGGCCAGCCTCGGGGCCTATCCCAAGCCTGATCAGGTCGCGCCAGCGGTCGAGCGCATCGCAGCGAGGATCAGGGCGCAGATCGAGAGCCAGGACATCGTCGGCAATTCAGTGCGCGTCACGCTTGTCAGCCCACGCGCCATCGACGAGCGCAACCTCGCCTTCTTTGGCCGCTCTGACCTGTTTCAGGGTGCGACCGTGACCGAACGGGCGGATGAAGGGCGCAAGCTCGTGATCGACGCGCCGATCCGCTGGCGCACCTTCCTGTTCGGAACAGACGGCAACGGGCGTGACCTGTTCACCCGAACGCTGGTCGCAGGGCGGGTTTCGCTCGCCATCGGCTTGCTGGCCACCGGCGTCGCCCTGCTGATCGGCGTCACCTACGGAGCCACGGCGGGCTATCTGGGCGGGCGCATCGACACGGTGATGATGCGCATCGTCGACATTCTCTATGCCCTGCCCTTCATCTTCTTCGTGATCATGCTGGTGGTGTTCTTCGGGAGGAACTTCATCCTGATGTTTCTTGCGGTCGGCGCGATCGAATGGCTCGACATGGCGCGGATCGTGCGCGGGCAGACACTGTCGATCAAGCGGCAGGAATATGTGCAGGCGGCGGAGGCGCTCGGCGTCACCTCGGGCGGCATCCTCAAGCGCCATATCATCCCCAACACGCTGGGGCCTGTGGTGGTTTACATGACGCTGCTGGTGCCGAAGGTGATCCTGCTCGAAAGTTTCCTGTCATTCCTGGGCTTGGGCGTGCAGGAGCCGATGACCAGCTGGGGCGTACTGATCGCGGACGGCGCGCGCAACATCCAGAATGCCGAATGGCTCTTGCTGTTTCCCGCGCTGTTCCTCGTCTCGACGCTGTTCGCGCTGAACTTCCTCGGTGACGGCCTGCGCGATGCGCTTGATCCGAAGGACCGGTGATGAGGGTATTTAAGAGCAGCAATGGCCCCACCCTCACCCTCCCCGCGTGGCGAGGAGGGAACCGGCAACGTTTGTGCAAATTACCTGTCATCGTCGTTGACCACAACAGCCAAGGGCCTCCCTCCCCGCCTTGCGGGGAGGGTAAGGGTGGGGCTCTTTGGCCATGACCACCCCCATCCTCACCTTCCGCAATGTCGCCATCCGCTTTCGCACCAATGACGGCATGGTCGAGGCGGTCAAGGGATCGAACATTGATGTGAATCCGGGCGAATTTGTCGCGATTGTCGGGGAATCAGGTTCGGGCAAGAGCCAGAGCGTGATGGCCGCCATGGGCCTGCTCGCTCAAAACGGCGAGGTGACGGGGTCCATCAGTTATCGCGGGCAGGACATCGTCGGGATGGCGACGTCCGAACTCAACAAGCTGCGCGGGTCCAAGCTCTCGATGATCTTCCAGGAGCCGATGACCTCGCTTGATCCATTGTTCAAGATCGGCGCGCAGATCGGTGCGACGTTGCGCCAGCATCAGGGCTTGTCACGATCAGAGGCACGCGCAAGAGCGCTGGAACTGCTCAAGCTCGTGAGCATCCCCAAGCCCGAGCAGCGTCTGGATTCCTATCCACACGAACTTTCCGGCGGGCAGCGCCAGCGCGTGATGATCGCCATGGCGCTCGCCAACAACCCCGACATCCTGATCGCGGATGAGCCGACCACGGCGCTCGACGTCACTATCGAAGCGGAAATCCTGGCGCTTATTGCAGAATTGCGCCAGCGGCTCGGCATGGCGGTGGTGCTGATCACGCACGATCTCGGCATCGTCCGCAAATACGCTGACCGGCTTTATGTCATGCGCACCGGCGAGATTGTCGAGCATGGCGACGCGAAAGCCATCTTTGCCGCGCCGAAACACCCTTACACACAGATGCTGCTGGCTGCGGAACCGGAAGGGCGCAAGGCGCCACCGCCAGCCGATGCACCGATCATGATCGATGCGCAGGATGTGCGCGTGACGTACCGGATGACACGCGGTTTCTTCGGGCGCCAATCGTCCGATGTGAAGGCCGTCGACGGGGTCAGCCTCACCCTCCGCAAGGGCCAGACCATCGGCATCGTCGGTGAGTCTGGTTCCGGCAAATCGACCCTTGGCAAATCGATCCTCAAGCTTGCACCGGCGGCGGGCAAGATCAGCTTCGAGGACCGCGCGCTGTTGCCGCTCAGCCGAGAGGAGATGCGCCCGCTGCGCAAGCAGTTGCAGGTGGTGTTCCAGGATCCGTTCGGCTCGCTCTCGCCGCGCATGAGTGTCGGCGACATCATCACCGAGGGGCTTCTGGTGCATGAGCCCGCCCTCACCCGCAAGGACCGCGATGCCCGCGCAGCGCAGGCCCTGACCGAGGTGCAGCTCGATCCGGCATCACGCAACCGCTACCCGCACGAGTTCTCCGGCGGCCAGCGCCAGCGCATCGCGATTGCCCGCGCCATGATCCTGAAACCGCATGTGGTCATTCTCGACGAGCCGACATCGGCACTGGACCGCACGGTGCAGAAAGCCATCGTCGAGTTGCTCAAGGGCTTTCAGGACAAGCATGGCCTGTCCTATCTGTTCATCAGCCACGACCTCGCCGTGGTGCGCGCCATGAGCGACACGGTGATGGTGATGAAGGATGGCAAGGTGGTGGAGGCCGGACCGACGGACGCGATCTTCGATGCACCACGAGAAGCGTACACACAAAAGCTGATCGCGGCGGCGCAGAAGGGGTAGCAAAGCGCCCCACCCCACCCTCCCCATGAGATGGGGAGGGAGCGACCAGCACGGGGGCAAACATGCCAGTCGTTGTTTCGAACAAGCTCAATCTTGCGCGTTCCCTCCCCATCTCATGGGGAGGGTGGGGTGGGGCTCTTCCTTGCCTAGTTGCCCCTTGACCACACTCACCAATCCCGCGACTTTGGCCAAGAACGCAAAGCAAAGAACGCAAACAGGAACTCCCATGTCCCGCATCGTCTATGTCAACGGCAGCTATCTCCCCGAGGAACAGGCCACGATCTCGGTCTTTGATCGCGGTTTCCTCTTTGCCGACGGCATCTATGAGGTGTCGGCCGTGATCAACGGCAAGCTGGTCGATGTGGACGCGCACATGGCGCGGCTGGAGCGCTCCTGTGCTGAAATCCAGCTTGCGCTGCCGTGGTCACGCACGGAGATCATGGGCGTCCATCACGAACTGATGAAGCGCAACAGCCTGACCTCCGGCGGCATCTACCTGCAGGTCACGCGCGGCGCGGCAGACCGGACTTTCACATTCCCGGCCGACGCCAAGCCCTCGCTGGTGATGTTCACGCAGGCACGGGCGATGAACCGCGAGGTCTCGAAGGGCTACAAGCTGCTGTCGGTCCCCGATCTCCGCTGGAAGCGGCGTGACATCAAGAGCGTGGGCCTGCTGGCACAGGTGCTGGCCAAGCAGGCCGCGGCAGAGGCAGGCTGCGACGAGGCGCTGATGATCGAGGATGGCGTGATCACGGAAGGCGGCTCCTCAACCGCCTGGATCGTCATGGGACGGACGCTGATTTCCCGCCCGCTGTCACATGCCGTGCTGGCCGGTATTACCCGCAAGGCGATGCTGACCTATGTGGCGGAGAGCGGCTTTGCCTTTGAGGAGCGCACGTTCACACTTGAAGAGGCGCTGGCTGCCGACGAAGTGATCATCACGGCGGCCACAGCCCTCATCATGCCTGCCACCGAAATCGATGGGCACCAGATCGGCGGCGGGCAGCCCGGCCCGGTCGCACGCCGCTTGCGCGACATCTATTTCGACCTGGCTGAAAAAGGTGGGGCGCTGGGCTGAAAGCGCTTGCTCATCATAGATCAGAGCATTGCGGTTCCACAAAACCGGCACCCGCTTTTGTGCGCAATGCTCTCAACGTCTTAACGCGGGGCCTGCCCGTTGACGCGTGCCAGAACAGCGGCGGGGGAGGCGTAAGCTTCATTCAGCGTGACCGACCAGTAGCGCAGTTCCTCAAGCGGGATGCGCACGCCCGTCACGGCACAGCGGACATACTGGCCCTGCTTCAGCACGACGAATTCGCCATCGCCATAGTCGATCACGGCCTCCTGCCCCCCCAGAAATGATCCTTCATGACGATTCATTGCACAAGTCCTCAACATTTGCGAGACTTTGTTTTATCACGCTGCACAGCTTGCAGGGCATCATTCAGGAAATAATTTCAGTGGCGCGGACGTCGAGGCTCTTTTTCGCAAGAGCGGCATGCTTTGCCGCTGCTCTGACAGCATGGCTGACCTCGCCAGGGGTCTTGCAGGCGCAGGGCCTGCGCCAGTCCAGACCGGAAACGGTGATGATCGGCACGGAGGATGTGCAGCTCACGGCTGTGCTCTACAGGCCGTCCGGGCCAGGTCCGCACCCTGCCGTGATCGCGCTGCATGGCTGCGGGGGGCTGTTCAACGGGGCCGGCAATCCTTCCGCGCGCCATGCCGACTGGGGCGAGCGATTGGCGGCCCTGGGTTTTCTGGTGGTGATGCCGGACAGTTTCAGATCCCGCGGGCTTGGCTCGCAATGTGGTGTCCTGAACCGGTCCGTACGCCCTGGCCGGGAGCGCGTGGCCGATGTGCTGGCCACAAAAGCCTGGCTGCAGGCGCGGGCTGATGTCAAGGCTGCCTCGATCTCGTTGCTGGGATGGTCGAATGGCGGATCGACCGTGCTTGCCGCCATCCGCAAGGACCGCAAGCCTGCAGATCTGTCACCCGATCTGGCACGGGCCGTGGCATTTTATCCAGGCTGCCGCATTCAGGCCGAATCGCCCAATTTCCAGACGCGGATGCCGCTTCTGATCCTGATCGGCGAGGCGGACGACTGGACGCCCGCTGCGCCGTGCAAGCAACTGGCGCAGGCTGCATCAGCACGGGGCGAGGCTGTCGACATCAAGCTCTATCAGGGCGCATTCCACGATTTCGACCATCCGGGCCGCCCCCTCACCCAGCGCGGCGACCTCGCTTACACCGCCAGTGGCAGCGGCAAGGCGACAACCGGGACCAATCTGGCCGCCCGTGAGGACGCGCTCGAACGGGTTCCGGCCTTTCTGGCCAGATGAGATGACACGCTTGCTTGTGGTGCGTGGTTCAGCGCGTCATTTCTTCAAAAGCGCATCAAAGATGCTCTGCAAGCCAGCCTGGTTCTGGTCCTGAACCTGCCGCCCGGTGTTGAACATGTTGGTGAGGGCTTCCAGCCCTGCCGCCATCGGATCAGCTTGTTGCCCATTTGGCTGGCCGGGCTGCTGGCTGCCCGTCATGCCGCCCAGAAGTCCGCCCAGCATGCCGCCAAGCCCTCCTTGCAACCCTCCTTGCGACCCACCACCTGGCATGGCACCGCCGCGCTGGCCGCCAAGCATGCCGCCGATCAGATCGCCGAGCGGGTTGTTGCCCATCGGGTTGGATTGGGGCTGCCCGCCCATGCCGCCTGCTCCCGGCATCATGCCCTGCGCAAGCTGGCCGAGCAGGCCGCCGAGGCCCTGGTTGTTGGCAGACTTGAACAGCCCGATGGGCAACAACCCGCTCGGCGATCTGATCGGCGGCATGCTTGGCGGCCAGCGCGGCGGTGCCATGCC
>JANMIB010000003.1:0-2381 GCA_031375605.1 Allobosea sp.
TCGGCGCCCTTGAACAGGGCGTGGACCTCACGCAATTGCGGGATGAGTTGCGAGACGCAGCCGGGGCACAGCATCTGGAAGGCGCCGGCGACGATGACGCGTCCGCGCAGAGCCGCCAGCGTCAAAGGCTGCTCGCTGTTCTGCCACTGGCAGACATGCCATTCCGGGGCGGGTTGAACATCTTCGGTCGTCGCAAAAGTATAGACACTTGTGCCGCTGCTTTTAGCAGGCATTTTGGGTTCGGCTGAAGTGGCTCTCACCGTTTGGCAAGATGGATGGTCCGCTTTCGCGGACCATGACGGGGCGGCGGGTAGAGTTCCAACCTAGCGCGGCGAATAGGCCCAGTAGCAGACTTGGGCGTTGTGGGAGCCGTCGTAGCAGACCAGCACCTGGCCCGCCTTGCGCTTCAAGGTCTGGCTTGCCGGGATTTTGCGGAACTTGCCGTTCCTTGCCTTGGCGTAGACCGTCTCGCACACCGTCCCCAAGCCGGTGTAGCGGCATTCCGTCCAGTAGCCGGCCTTCAGCTTGAAGGTCGTGCCCTTCGACGGGATTTTCTGGAACTTCGTTTCGGCTGAAACAGCGCTTCCGGCAGCAAGGATTGCGGCGCAGACGGCGGCGATGGCCAGAGGGATCAGGCGTGTGGTCATTTCCGGCAAAACTCCAATGTTGTGCCCCCACGATGGAGTTAAGATAATTCCGGGCAAGCTTGCAACCTAAAATTGGAATCGGTGCCGCAACTTGCCGGATTACTTGGCACTCCGTTCCGGTTCCCGCCAGTCCTGACGTTCTCCGGGCTCACACCGCCGCCAGTGCAACCACCCTGGCTCACAGTGTAAAGTCATCGGCGGTGATCAATGCGACCGCGATTCCGGAAAGCAGGATGGTGTTGCCGGAAAAGGCAATGAGCGCGCCTTCCGCTGCGGCGGTGACCGACAGCTGGCCGAATGCGTTTAGCCCGGTGACATTGCTCAAATCGAACTTGTCGATACCATCCTGAAAATCGGCGATGCGGTCGGCGCCCCAGCCATCGGAAAAATCGAAGCGGTCGAAATCGGCACCGCCGGTCAGTGTATCGTCGCCGCTGCCGCCGATGATCTGCTGGGTACCCGCATGCCCCGTGATAGTGTCGTTGCCGCCATCGCCGCGCGCCAGATCGCCCGCAAAGGCAAAGAGGGTGTCGTTGTCTTCTCCGCCCAGCACCAAGCCATTGCCGCTGCCGGTCAATTGGTCGTCGCCGCTGCCGCCGGTCAGCCAGTCGCCGCGATTTTCCGTTCCTTGTCCACCGCCGGTCAGAACATCGTTGCCGTCATCGCCCTGGATCTGGTCGACAAAGGCCCACCCAGGGTCTGGCGGGTGAAGCCCGAACTGAAGCGGCTGGTCAGTCTCGCCCGGCTGAACCTGATGGACGACGCCTGGCCGATGCGCGGTCCATTCGACATCATCTTCTGCCGCAACGTCATGATCTACTTCGACCGCCCGACTCAGGAGCGGCTGGTCAAACGCCTCAGGGCTCTGCTGGTACCCCAGGGCACCCTCAATGTTGGGCATAGCGAAAGCCTGTCCGGCATGGAGCATGGCATGAAGTCTCCGGCCCCAGCCATCTACACCAGGTCCTGACATGATCGGCAGCGAATATTTCGGTCCGCGCTGGACCATCGGCATCGGCGGGCTGGAGGTGCAGAGCGGTACGCTGGGCACCATCGTCACGCATGCCCTGGGCAGCTGCATCGGCGTCACCGTCCATGACCCGATCGCCCACATCGGCGGCATGCTGCACGCCCAGATGCCGATCTCGGCCAAGTCGCCGGATCTGGCCCGCACCGATCCTTACCGCTTCGTCGATCTCGGGATGCATCAGCTGATCCAGGAGGCGGTGGCGGCCGGGGCCAACAAGCGCCGCCTGCGCATCGTGGTCGCCGGGGCCGCCAACATGAGCGGTAACACCAACCCGATGTTCGATATCGGCCAGCAGAACCTTACCGCCCTGCGCAAGGCGCTGTGGAAGCTCGGTTCGTTGATCGCCGCCGAGGACACCGGCGGGACCAACCCGCGCACCATGTACCTCGATCTCGCCAGTGGCACCACCACGATCCAATCGGGCACCGTCAGGAGATCGATATGAGCGCACCGTCGGGCCCGCTTGAGGTCCTGGTCGTCGATGACAACCGCATCATGCGCGACATGGTCACGCGCAGTGTCGGCATGAGTGGCCTGCCGATCGCCCAGGTGCGCCAGGCCGGCGATGGCAAACAGGCCCTCGACGCCCTGCGTGCAGGCTGGACCGACCTCGTCCTGCTCGACCTGAACATGCCGGTGATGGACGGTGAGACCTTCCTGCGTGCCGTGCGCGAGGACGTCGCCCTGCGCGACACCCTGGTGGT
>JANMIB010000028.1:0-1551 GCA_031375605.1 Allobosea sp.
GCGGTGAGCACCGCTTCGCCCGTGTTTCGCGTGGCGTTTTTGTATTTCGCCAGAATTGCCGGGAGGGTTTGGGATGCAGTTTCCCTTTCAACCAATGCCACGCAAGCTCCGCCGAAGTTCGTCTCGCCATCGGACCCGGCCCCACGATGGACCGGCGCAGATGGCGGGCTGGCCTACTTCGCTTACGCAACCAACACATGATCGACCTCGACTATGCGGTGATCGTCGACGTCGAGGCCACGACCGTCATCCGCCAGGCTGAGGTAACGGCCGCGAAGCGCATGATCGAACGTAGCCGCGAGCGCTTCGGCCTCTATCCCGCCAGGCTCGCCGCCGACAGCAGCCATGGCTCCGCGCCCATGCTCGCCTGGCTCGTGCACGAACAGGGCATCAAGCCGCACATCCCCGTTTTCGACAAGAGCCAACGGAAGGACGGCACCTTCAGCCGCGCGGACTTCACATTTGATGTCGCCGGCGACTGGTACATTTGTCCGGGCGGCAAGGAGTTGGTGCAGTTCCGCCGTACTTACAACACGCCGCGCTCGGGCGTCGATCCGGAAGGCTTCATGCGTTATCGTGCGAGCAAGTGCGCCTGCGACGCCTGCGCCCTCAAGCCTCAGTGCTGCCCAAACGACCCCGCCCGCAAAATCCTTCGCTCGATCCACGAGGGCGCGCGCGACATGGCAAGAGACATCCTCGCAACCGACGAAGGTCGCGCTTCACGCCGTCAGCGTAAGAAGATCGAGATGCTGTTCGCGCACCTCAAGCGGATCCTGAAGCTCGACCGGCTGCGATTACGAGGACCGAACGGAGCCCGCGATGAGTTTCACCTGGCAGCCACCGCCCAGAACCTCCGGAAGATGGCCAAGATCCTCGTGAGATCGACGCCGCAGCTCGCATGTAGGAGAACGACGCTGCCTAGGCGACGTTGCCTCTCAATTAACTCACATCCGACGCCCGCCAGCAGACCGAGTTCTTCAACAGAATCGGTGCATAGCGGACCGTGCCAGTTGTGTTTGTCATTGATGGCTTGCCGGTTGGTAACGCCTTCGCGGATGGCGATGTAGCTTTGAGCTGTCTGTGCGCCTGATCGCTTGTCATACGTCTTTTTGGGCTCGCCTCTCCCTCAACGCTCTGGTCCATTCGCGTGCCAGCCATGGCACAACCAGAACACGCTGCAGTAGCCTGTCGCGACGCGCGGTTTCTTGCGCGATCGGGTCATTGAGCCTGGCGCGCACTTCAGGATCACGGGTGCGCTTGCATTCCTTCGAGAACCAGTCGGATGCATCGAGGCCATCCATGAGGTGCACAAGCAGCTTACGGCCAGCATCGCGTTGCTTAGGTGTTATCGGGCCATCGACCACGATCTGACCGGTCCTTATGTCGAGGTCGATATGGTCGGGGTGCGGCACAGGGTCTGGTTCAGGCAAGCCCAACTGGCGGCAGCGCTCGATTTCGTCTTGCCAGCCCATTTTGTAGTCGAATGCTGCGTCCCGCCATTCATCATGCAGCGCCTTGTAGCTGGCATCAGTTGCCGACAGAAGTTCCGAG
>JANMIB010000058.1:0-6246 GCA_031375605.1 Allobosea sp.
CGCAAATCGAAATCGCGGACCTTGTGCTGCCGATGCCAGGTCATCACAACGCGCTGAACTCCACCGCCGCTATCGCCGTGGCCTACGAGCTTGGCGTCACGCCTGACAAGATCCGTGAGGCGCTTGGCGGCTTTGGCGGCGTCAAGCGGCGCTTCACGAAGACCGGCGAATGGAATGGCGCGCTGATCTTCGATGATTACGGCCACCACCCGGTCGAAATCGCCGCCGTGCTGAAAGCTGCCCGTGCCTCCACGACAAGTCAGGTCATCGCCGTGGTCCAGCCCCACCGCTACACGCGGCTGCACTCGCTGTTTGCCGATTTCTGCACCTGCTTCAACGATGCGGATGCCGTCATCGTCGCGCCGATCTATGCGGCGGGCGAGCAACCCATCGAGGGTGCTTCCCGCGATGATCTCGTCTCCGGCATCAAGGCCAGCGGCCACCGCAATGTCATCGCGCTGGACAACAAGCAGGCGCTGGCCGGGCTGGTGGGCGGGCTGGCAAAGACTGGTGACTATGTCGTGCTGCTCGGCGCTGGTGACATCACGCAATGGGCCTATGCGCTGCCGGGGGAACTTGAGAATTTAGCCGGGCAATTCTGATTTGGGAATGGCCAGAATCATTTCGCGCGTTTCCGGAGTCATGCAGCGCCAGCGGAATGGAATCCGGAATCCAGACAATATGTTGCGCGAAGCGCGCCTGATGCGTTCGCTACGCTCACAGGACAATGTCTGGATTCCGGGTTCCGATCCCCAAGAGCATTGCGCACAAAAGTGGGTACCGGTTTTGTGGCGTCGCAACGCTTTCAATCATCATGATCTTGCGCTTCTCGGCCCCGGAAAAGCGCGAGCAAGTTCTTCAGCAAACTGCTAAACGGCCCACCATGCCGCATTTTTCCAAATCTCTCGCTGAACGCCTCACCGAACTCATGCCTGCCTTGCGCGGGCGCATGCTGGCTGAACAGCCGCTGGGGCCGCTGACCTGGTTTCGCGTGGGGGGACCTGCCGATGTGCTGTTCACCCCGGCGGACGAGGCTGACCTGGCGTATTTCCTGTCAAAGCTGCCTGCCGATGTGCCGGTCTATCCGCTGGGTGTCGGTTCGAACATGATCGTTCGCGATGGCGGAGTGCGCGGCGTCGTCATCAGGCTGTCGGCAAAAGGCTTTGGCCAGATTGCGGTGGAAGGGGACAGCCATCTGCGGGCCGGGGCAGCGGCGTTGGACAAGCGCATGGCGGAGGCGGCGGCAGCTGCCAATATCGGCGGGCTGGAATTCTACTCTGGTATTCCGGGCACGATCGGCGGTGCCATCACCATGAATGCCGGGGCCAATGGTGGCGAGACAAAAGACGTGCTGATCAGTGCGCGAGGCGTGATGCGCAACGGCACTGTCCGCACGCTCACCCACGCCGAGCTTGCCTTTGAATATCGCAAGTCCCATCCGCCGACGGGGTTCCTGTTTACCGAAGCGCTTTTTGCCGGACGCGCCGAAGCGCCGGAGGCGATCCGCCGGCGCATGGCAGCCGTGCAGGAGCACCGCGAAACAGCCCAGCCGATCCGCGAAAAGACCGGAGGTTCGACCTTCAAGAACCCGCCCGGCCATTCCGCCTGGAAGCTGGTCGATGCCGCAGGCTGCCGGGGGCTGCGCATCGGCGGCGCTGAGGTCAGCAAGATGCACTGCAACTTCCTGATCAACACCGGGGACGCCACCGCCGCCGACATTGAGGCGCTCGGGGATGAGGTGCGGTCACGGGTGAAGGCGCATGCGGGCGTGGAGTTGCAGTGGGAGATCAAGCGGGTGGGGGAAGCCTGACGGGTCATTCGAGCTCACTTCACCGTCTCGATCAGTTTGCCGTCCGCCGAGAACACCACATATCCTCCGTCATCGAAACGTGGCGGAATGCCGACCCGGACGTCGAGATAGGGCAGTCCCGGTCGCGGCCTCCAGAATGGCTCGCCGCTCCAGATACGGATACGGTGCACCTTGGCATCGGGCAGCGGAATGGCTGCTTTTGCCCTCGACAGAATGCTTTCGAGCGTCGCCTTGTCCAGCTTGGCCAAATCATCGAACGAGAAGGTCGAGCGCAGGTTGACCATTGAGATTGATCGTGGCGAGGTTTCCTCGAGTTTTTCCCGAAGCGCCACCTCGAATGTCATGCGTGGCTGGTCTGGCGAAATCATCGTCAGTTTTGCCTGATCTTCGTTGAAGCTGACCTCAAACAGTTTGGCGCTTTGTCCAAACGACAAACGAAGTTTCTTGATCGATGCAAGCACGGTATCGGGGCTCAATTGATCGACTTTTGGTCGCAGGCTCTTGGGCAGCCGCACGGTTACGACGGCCCCGTCCGGCGTCAGGTGCACGATGGCCCGTTCTGAAAAATCCTCGCCGAGCAACGGAACCTGCCGCCGCGCGTCGGTCAATTGCACCTCCCAAAGCACCCTCGGCGTGCCAACCGCCACGCGCTCCTTGATGGCTTTCACGATCATGACGCGGGTATGGCCGGTGGGTGCCTTGTCGCGCGCCTCTTTTAGGATGGCGGGGAGCCTGGCGATAATGATCTCGTCGAGCGAAAATGGCAGGTTTCCATTGTTGCGGATGAGGTCGATGTTCGGCATGTCCACGAAATCACGCCGGAATGTGCCGCCGTCCCACATCCACGACGTGGTCGATTTCGGGTTGTTCGCTGCAACGGCCTTCATGGCGATGGTTGTCCGCGAGACGTCGATCTCGTAGACCTCGGCCTTATCATTCACGACTGAATGGAACGATGCCTGTGCGTCGGCCAGCGGCCATTCGTCCTGTTCGTGGAAATTCTTGTTCCGGCCCCGGTTCGTGCCGGAGATGTCGGTACCCATGACCCGGCCATCAGCTGCCGCAGTCACGCTGGCGCTCTCACGGTCATTACTGACCGAAATGGTCCAGCGCACCTCGCCAAAGGCGGGCTCGGGCAGGATCGTCATCTGCCGGGCGATCCTGACCGCGGTGATCCGGCCCGGATCATCGAGCTTCACCCTGGTTTTCGCACCCTCCAGAATGGACCAGAGCTGGTCAATCGGCACAGCCGGAAGCCGGAAGAAACCGCTTTCGATATTCTTCACCGGGGTTGATGGCCGCTCGGACGTCGGTCCGGAGACGCGGTGAAAGATCATCGACATGACAGTCAGGTAGCTGACCCGCCAGCGATCAATACGCGCGCCTCCCGCCTCTGCTCGCGCCTGAACCTCGATGGCGTCTGGCCTGATGACGACTTCGGCAACGTCGACGGCAGGACCCATCTTCCCGACGAGTTCGGACCAGCCCTTGGCGAACATGGCGTGGTTGTTCAGGTAGTTAGGGGTCTGCGCAAGGCCAGGGACAGTAAAGATTGTCGCGAAAATCGGCGCAAAAAGGGCCAGAAGAAGGAGTCTCATCAGCTTCCCCTCCAATAACGCAAACGATTATCTGCCGATGTCGGTCAGCCGTCAAATCAAATGCATACCGCTTGGGAAGGTGGATGATTGCGGTGTTGGTGCGTGCGACTTGTCTTACGGTATTACGGGTATTACGGTGACATGATATCAATTGCGTGAATACAATTTCACATCCACGTGCACAACCTTCCCGCATTTACGAGGACATGAACGCGTTTTGTGCGCCACTAAAGGCGATCCGGTCCCCGAAATGCTGTATCGTGGCTGTCTCCGCGAAGGGCAAAGATCGCGTGATCGGAAAGACTGCCGTCTCACAAAGCCTCTCATGGTTAACCACTCCCTAACGCTTGGCGGTCCACATTCTCCCGGAGATTCGGGAGTTGTGGTGGCTCATGTCCAAACATGTGGCAGTTCTGATGGGCGGTTGGTCGGTCGAGCGCGAGGTTTCGCTGAATTCGGGCGAGGCCAACGCGCGGGCCGCTGAAAGCGTCGGCTACCGCGTCACGCGCATTGATGTTCAGCGCGACATTGCGTCCGTGCTGGCGGCTCTGAAGCCCGATGTCGCGCTCAATTGTCTGCACGGCAAATGGGGCGAGGACGGCTGCATCCAGGGCATCCTCGAAATCCTGCGCATCCCCTATACACATTCCGGCGTGCTGGCCTCCTCGCTGGCGATCCACAAGCAGCGCGCCAAGATGGTGGTGCAGGCCGCTGGCGTCGCGGTCGCGCACGGGCTTGTGGTCAGCCGGTTCGAGGCTGCGAAGCGCCATGTCCTGCCACCGCCCTATGTGCTGAAGCCGGTTGATGAAGGCTCGTCGGTCGGTGTCATCATCGTCAAGGCAGACCGGACGCATCCGCCGCAGGAGCTGGCACGCGACGACTGGCCGTGCGGGGAATGGATGCTGGCGGAGGAGTTCATCCCTGGCCGCGAGCTGACCTGCGGCATCATGGGGGACCGGTCGCTCGGTGTGATCGAGATCAAGACCTCGACCGGCGAATTCTATGACTACGACGCAAAGTACAGTGAAGGCGGCTCAATTCACATCTACCCCGCCTCGCTTAAACCAAAAATTTACCGTGAGGTCGAAGAGTGGTCGTTAACGGCGCATCAAGCAATTGGGTGTCGGGGCGTCAGCAGATCCGACTTCAGATACGACGAGGCAACCGAACGCCTCATCTGGCTTGAAGTGAATACGCAACCGGGAATGACGGCCACAAGCCTGGTACCCGAGTTGGCCGCCCATGCGGGCATTGAGTTTGGCGAGTTGGTACGATGGATGGTGGAGGACGCCTCCTGCGATCGTTGACGACAGCACTCTTCGGAGTGAGGTCGCCGCGCATTCGCCCTGGGGACATCGATGTGCCGCTGCTGGTTGGCGAGCGCACGGGAAGGCGTGGTTTCTGGCCGTTCGGTCAGCGCGCCTCCGTGACGTTGCCGCTGCACGAGCGCGTGCCGAACCGTCTTTTTGCCGTCCTGGCCGTCAGTGCGCTGGTGGCGATCGGCGCGGTCGGTGTCGTGCGCGGCGGGCATTTCGAGACATTCCGCGCCGCATTTGGCGAGCCCCACCATGTGCTTGCGCGCATGGCCGGGCTTGGCATCGAGCGCATCACGATTTCGGGTTTGATGGAGCTTGACGAGGTGGAGGTGCTGCAGGCTGCCGGTATCAACCCGCGCAGCTCACTGGCTTTCTTCGATGTGGGCGAAGCCCGCCAGCGGCTCGAAGCGCAGCCGTTGATTCGCGAGGCGACAGTTCGCAAGCTTTATCCGGGTGAACTCACGATCCAGCTGCATGAACGCGAGGCCTTTGCGCTGTGGCAGCTCAATGGCGACATCTCGATCATCTCGTCTGACGGCACCGTCATTGACAAGTTGCGGGATGGCCGGTTCGCGCATCTGCCGCTGGTGGTCGGCCCCGGTGCCAACAAGCGTGCGCGCGAGTATGTGGTGCTGCTCGGCGAGGCGGGTTCGCTCCGCCAGCAGATCAGGGGTGCCACGCTGGTGTCCGAGCGCCGCTGGACGCTGAAGCTGAACAACGGCCTTGATGTGCGCCTGCCCGAGAACAATGCCGATGAGGCTGTGCGCCGTCTCGAGCGCTTTGCCCGCGAACAGAAGCTGCTCGACAAGGACATCATCTCCATCGACATGCGCCAGCGCGACCGGGTGACGCTCCGGCTCACCGAGGAAGCTGCCGCCGCTCGCGCCGAGACCATCAAGAACCGGCCCAAGCCGAAGGGAGGCGCAGCATGAGCCTCTTCTCGCAGGGCCTGACACCGCGGCTTCGCCCGCTCTCGACACGCAAGAGCGCCACCCTTTCTGTGCTTGACGTCGGCACCAGCAAGATCGTGTGCCTGATCGCGGAACTGCAGCCTGTCGAGGCGAGCGACCGTCTCAGAGGCCGCACCCACCTGGCCCGCGTCATCGGCATCGGCCACACCCGCTCCATGGGCCTCAAAGGCGGAGCGGTGGTCGATCTGGAAGCAGCCGAACGCGCGATCCGGCAGGCCGTCGATGCAGCCGAGCGCATGGCCAAGGTCGAGGTCCAGTCCGTCATCGTCAGCCAGACCGGCGGGCGGCTTGGCTCGCAGAGTTTCGCAGCAAGTGTCGATCTCAGGATCGGCTCGGTGGCTGACCAGGATGTGAAACGGGTTCTGGCGGCCGCAGCCTCCCATTCCGTGCGTCCGGGCCGTGCTGTCCTGCATGCGTTGCCGACTGGCTATGCGCTGGATGGTCAACCCGGCGTGACTGATCCGCGCGGCTTGATGGGCCGCTCCCTCGCCGTCGACATGCACGTCGTCACGGGCGAGGGCGCTGCTGCCCGCAACCTGATGCTGGCGGTC
>JANMIB010000110.1:0-2937 GCA_031375605.1 Allobosea sp.
CCGTTGCTGCCCGACGAGCCCTGGCCGCAGCGCATCTCGCGCATCCTGGCCTGGATCGCGGGGGCCGTGATCCTGTTCGGCTGTGCCGGGTTGATCACGATCGACGTCATCACGCGCTATCTTTTCAAGCGCGGCATGGTCGAGAGCTTCGAGCTTTCGGGCTATGCGCTCGCCGCGTGCATCGGGCTTGGTATGGGCTTCACAGTGACATCCAAGGCCAACATCCGGGTCGACATCCTGCTTGATGCGCTACCTGACCCTGTGCGCGTCGCGTGCGACATCATCGCCTCGGCGGCGCTGGCGGTCGTCGCGGCGGCGCTGGCCTGGTACAGTTTCGGCACCTTGCAGCAGTCCTACGCAATGGGTGCCAGATCTGTCTCATTGTTGCAGACACCGATGATCCTGCCCCAGGGCATCTGGTGCGTCGGCCTGTTCTGGTTCGCCTGCATGGCCGTGCTGATCCCCGTGCAGGCGGTGGCGAGGCTGGCCAGACGTGACCGCAAGGGTTTCAACGCGCTGGTCGGCAGCCTTCAGGTGGTCGAGGAAATCGAGCAGGCCGGCGTGCCAGCTCCCGATGCGCCTGCGGAGCCGAGGTGATGAGCCACAGTAGCGAACGTTTCGTTGTGACAGGCGGTTTCCGATGATCGGCTGGGCACTGGGGCTTCTGGTCGTGTTCGTCGCGCTCAGCCTGCCTGTCGCTGCGGCGCTGGGGCTGATGGGCTTTGTCCTTTCCGAAAAATTCGCCTTCTTCCCGATGACCGGGGCGCTGGGCGAACTGGCCTGGAACTCGTCCAACGACTTCATCCTGATCGCCGCGCCCATGTTCATCATGATGGGCGAGATGATGCACCGCTCTGGCTTGAGCGAGCGCCTGTTCTCGGCGCTGACGCCCTGGTTCGCGCGGGTTCCGGGCGGGCTGATGCACACCAACATCGCCGCGAGCGCCATCTTCGCGGCCACCTCCGGCTCTTCGGTCGCCACCGCCGCGACAATCGGCACGGTGGCGATCCCCAACATGGACAAGGGCGGCTACAACCGGCCTCTGTTTCTGGGCTCCATCGCGGCGGGTGGCACGCTGGGCATCCTGATACCGCCGTCGATCAACATGATCATCTACGCGGTGCTGACCGACACCTCGGTCGCAGACCTGTATGCGGCGGGCTTCATCCCCGGCTTTATGCTGGCGGCGCTGTTTTCGCTCATGGTGCTGGGGCTGACGCTCTGGCGGCCGGCCTGGGGCGGCCCGCGCCTGGACGCCTCGAACCTGTGGCAGCAGCGCCGGGCGGGGCTGAAGCATCTGGTGCCGCCGCTGGGCCTGTTCCTGGTGGTGGTCGGATCGATCTATGCCGGCATCGCGACGCCGACGGAGGCTGCGGCGCTCGGGCTGGTGGCGACCTGCCTTCTGGTTGCCGCCAACGGGCAGATGAACGCCCAGGTGCTGCTGCGCGCCTTCGAGGGCACGGTGCGCACCACCTGCATGGTGATGCTGATCATCATCGCGGCGTTTTTCCTCAATTTCGTCATGGTCTCGATCGGACTGGTCAAGGCCATCACCGACACCGTACTGTCGCTGGGCTGGTCGCCGCTGGCCATGCTCCTCGCGATCATTGTGTTCTATCTCATCCTCGGCTGCTTCATGGAGACGCTGTCGATGATGATTGCGACGACCCCGGTCGTGGTGCCCGTGATCAAAGCGCTCGGCTACGATCCGGTGTGGTGGGGCATCGTCTTCGTCATCCTGATGGAGGCGGCGCTCATCACCCCACCGGTGGGCCTCAACCTGTATGTGGTGCAGGCGGTGCGGCGGAACGGGCCGTTCAGCGATCTGTGCCTCGGAGCCTTGCCATTCGTGGTCATGATGATCATCATGATCGGCATCCTGATCGTGTTTCCGCAACTCGCGATGTGGTTGCCGACCATTGTCAACCCCAAGGCTGGCCCTGCCTGATCTGACGCCCGCATCACCTTTGACTGCTCTTCATGTGCTGGGAGGCACCGTTTCATGAAACATACTGCGAAATATCTCATCCTTGCAGTTGTCGCCGCGCTGTCCATTGGCGCTGCCGGTGCCCAGGCCCCGGCCCAGGCCCCCGCTCTGCCGGCGACGTCGTTCAACGTGGTCGGCAGCATCGGCAACCTTTCCATGTACACCAACCGCGAGGTTCCGTTCTGGAACGAGACGGTTCCCCGCGAATCGGGCGGCGCGGTCAAGGTGCAACTGCGCCCCTTCACCGAACTTGGCTTCAAGGGGCCGGAAATTTTCAGGCTGGTCTCGGCCGGTACGCTGCAGATGGCGATGACGGTACTCAACTACAATTCAGGCGAAGTGCCGATGAACGAAGCCGCTGACCTTGTCGGCCTTGTGGGCTCGGTCGAGGAGCTTCACACGGTGTTGAAGGGCTTTCGTTCGACCTATGCGAAGTTTTTAGACGAAAAACATGGGTTGAAGCTGTTGGGCTTCGGCACCTACCAGGCCCAGGTGATCTACTGCCGTGACGCTTTCACCAGCCTCGCAGATTTGAAAGGCCGCAAGATCAGGGCCTCGGGTGCGTCGCAGCAGGCCTTCGTCAATCATCTCGGCGCTTCGCCGATCACCATCGCCTTCGCCGAAGTCCAGCCGGCGCTGGGCAGCGGCGTGGTTGACTGCGCGATCACCGGCGCGCTCTCGGGCTACCGTTCCAAATGGCATGAAGCTGCCCGGTTTATTTCGCCGATGCCCGTCAATTTCGGCATGTCTGCTTTCCTCGCCAACAAGCGCTGGTGGACCAGCCTCGATCCGCGTGTGCAGGCATTCCTCGAAGCGCAGATGCTGAAGCTGGAAGACTCGATCTTCGAGCAGGCCAAAACGGAAACCCAGACGGGCATCAACTGCAACACCGGTTCCGGCCCATGCCCGGAAGGGGCGGCAGCGGGCATGAAACTCGTGACAGTGACCCC
>JANMIB010000113.1:0-17592 GCA_031375605.1 Allobosea sp.
GGCCAGTGATGGTGATGACCGGGATCAGCGTGTTTTTCAAGGCATGGCGGTAATTGACGGCATGATCGGTCAATCCCCGCGCCTTGGCGAACTTCACATAGTCGGTGCGGAGCACTTCCATCATTTCAGATCGCACCAGCCTCATGATCAGCGTCATCTGGAAGAGGCCGAGCGTGATCGAGGGCAGGATCAACGAGCGGATACCCTCCCATGTCAGGAAACCGGTGGTCCAGAAACCGAGATTGACCACACCTTGCCGCCCGAAGGATGGCAGCAGGCCGAGATTGACCGAAAAGACGAATATGAGGAGTATTCCGATCAGAAACGTCGGAAGCGAGATGCCGACGAGCGATACCGTCTGAAACACGCGCGCCAGCCATGACGTTGGCTTCAGCCCGGCATAGACACCCATCGGGATGCCGGCAAACAACGCAAACATGGCGGAGGCAAAGGCCAGTTCCATCGTGGCTGGAAAACGGTCACCGATCAGCTTCGCCACTGGCTGACGGTTCTGGTAACTGACGCCGAAATCGAAGCGGGCGGCATTGCCGACAAAGCGACCGAACTGCACGATCACCGGGTCATCGAGGCCAAGGTTCTTCCTGATCTGCAACCGATCTTCCAGCGTCGTGTCCTGGCTGGTCATCTGCTGGGTCGGATCACCGACAAAGCGGAACAGCGAGAACGAAATCAGCGCGACAGTGAGCAGGACGAGAATGGCTTGCCCGATACGGCGCAGGATGAAGGCGAGCATGTAAGCGACCCTTGGTGGAGAAAAGGACCGGCAGTTGTCTGCCGGTCCTTCATGTCAAAGCACGAATAGTGCCATCATTTCCTGGTCACTTACTTCTTGGTCACGAAATAGAACAGCGGCTGGTTGTCGGCGCGCTGGGCCAGCTCGATGTTCTTGCCGGTTCCCCAGGCCAGAGCCTGCTGGTGAAGCGGGATATAGCCCACCTCGTCATGCAGGATCTTGAAGGCTTCGAGGATCATGGCATCACGCTTTTTCATGTCGGGCTCGACAAGCACCATGTTGGTGAGCGCATCGACGCGGGCGTTGGAGAAGCCGCCATTGTTGAACTGACCACGTCCGCCCGAGCCGTCGGCCGTGCGGGTGTGCATGAGGTCGATCAGCACGTTGTGCGCGTCGCCGGTGCCGGGCGTCCAGCCAAGCAGATAGAACGGCGTGTTGTAGATCGGCGAGTTGATCTTGGCGAAGAACGCCGCGCGCGGAACAGCCTGCAGGTTGATCTTGATGCCGACGCGGGCCAGCATCGCCGTGACGGCCTGGCAGATCGGACCGTCATTAACATAGCGGTCATTCGGGCAGTCGAAATCCACCTCGAAGCGGACGCCATCGGCACCGCCGACGCGAGGATAACCGGCCTCGTCCAGCAGCTTGTTGGCAGCCGCCAGATCAAACGGATGGCGCTTGATGTCGCTGATCTGCGGGAAGAACAGCGGCGAGATCAGCGATGCTGCCGGAACAGCCGCGCCACGCATCACCTGCCTGCGGATCGCTTCGATGTCGACGGCCTGATAGAAGGCCTTGCGCACACGCACATCCTTGAACGGGTTCTTGCCCTTGACGGACGAGGCGGTGAGCTCTGGTCGCATCTGGTCGAACGACAGGTAGATGGTGCGGACTTCCGGCCCTTCCAGCACCTTGGCATTGGCCGAGGCGTTGATGCGCGGCACGTCCTGCAGCGGCACGGGGTCGATCACGTCGACTTCGCCGGACAGCAGCGCTGCCACGCGGGTCGGTGCGGAGGTGATCGGGGTGAACACCACGCGGTCAAGATTGTGTTCGACCTTGCCCCACCAGTTCGGGTTCTTGTCAAACACCGTGCGCACGCCAAGCTGGTGCTCGGTGATGCGGAACGGGCCTGTGCCATTGGCGTTGATGGTGGCGAAACCGGGCGTGGTGGCTTGTGGCGCGGGCGGGATCTGGGCGTTGTTCGCCTCGGTCCACTCCTTGTCCATGATGTACCAGGTATCCCACGCGTAATGCAGGATCGGGTTCGGGCTCTTGAGCTTCACGTCGACGGTGAAATCATCGACCTTGACGAACTCCGGGCCACCGGAAAGACGAGATGTCAGCTGCGAGTTGTTGGCAACCACGCGCTGTGCCGAGAACACCACGTCATCGGCATTGAAATCATTGCCATTGTGGAACTTGACGCCCTTGCGCAGGTAAAAGCGCCAGCGCATGCCGTTGTCGAGGGTTTCCCAGCGTTCGGCGAGGCCTGGAATGATCTTGAGATCCTTGTCCCGCTTGGTCAGGCCTTCATAGACATTGCCCTGCAGTCCAAGTGTCGTGGTCTCATTGATGCCATAAGGATCAAGTGTGTTGAGGTTGCCCTGGAAAGCCCAGCGCAGCGTCTGCTGGGCCTGTGCGGGCGCTGGCCCGAGACCGGCGCCCGCAACCAGCGCAACGCCGGCAGCGAACGAAAGAAGTCGTCGCCGAGAAACTGAATTTGGCTTTGACATCATGTTGGGTAGTCTCCCTGTTTGAACCGATTGGCCCCTCTGAAGGACCACGCCCGAACTTTTTTTGTTCGGACCTGATTTCAGTAAATAGACGATGATTGCCCGCGTCTAGTCTTTGTCACATACCGAACTGCGTGCGCCAGCCCGCCACGTCGTCAAGCGCCACATTCGAGCCGCACAGGATGAGGCCAACTCGCGCATCTGGCCCGAATTTCTCCCTTCTCGCCATGGCAGCCGCCAGCACGCAGGCCGCCGCAGGCTCCACCAGCACACGTTCGTTCTGCAGCAGCCAGACCAGTTCCTTGACAGCCTCGCGGTCCGGCACGACAACGATCTCGTCCAGGAAAGCGCGGGCGGCCGCCATGGTGCGCTCTGTCGCAAAAGGCGCGCCAAGCGTGCGGGCAATTGAGGTCGGGCGCATCTGCACGGGTTTGCCCGCTGCCAGCGCCGCTGTCATGGTGGTGGCACCCTCGGTCTCGACACCGATGACATTCAGCGCCGGGTTCAGGGCCTTCATCGCAGCGCCGACACCAGCGGCAAATCCGCCACCGCCAATCGAGATGAACAGATGCGTGAGATCGGGGGCCTGCCGCGAAAATTCGAGGCCAAGCGTGCCATGCCCGGCGATGATCAGCGGATCGTCATAGGAATGAACATTGGTTCGTCCTTGCGCGGCATGCTCGTCGGCCCTGGCAAAGGCGGCGATGGCATCTTCGCACAGATCGACCTCGCCCCCCGCAGCCTTCGTCAGCGCGATGTTGAACGGGGCGACCGTCTTCGGCATCAGGACCAGCGCGCTGGAGCCAAGCGCCGATGCCACCTGGGCGACCGCAATGGCATGATTGCCACCCGACACCGTGACCACGCCGCGCGCCCGCTCGGCATCCGACATGGCCAGCAGCTTGTTGAAGCAGCCGCGCACCTTGAACGAGCCCGCTTGCTGAAGACATTCCAGCTTCAGGACAGATGGTGTGCCAAGCCGCTGTGACACGGCCTCGCTGGCATAGGCGGGCGTTTGCCGCACCTTGCCGCTGATGCGGACTTCGGCACGGCGGATGTCATCGAGGCTGACGTCAAAGATCATGGCATGGAAATCCTGAGGATCACGGTGGCGCATCCAGCGTGCGGCCCCAGCTTGTGTCAAGCGGATGCACCCGTTACGCCTTGCTTTCAAGGAGCTTGCAACCTGATGCCAACATACATGACCCCGACCGAGATGCTGGCCAGGCTGGTGTCGTTCCCGACGGAACCACACGCCAGCAACCTGCCGATCATCCACTTCATTGCTGATTATCTGACCGGCCATGGTGTCGAGAGCCACATCGTGCCCAGCCCGGATGGCACCAAGGCGAACCTTTTCGCGACCATCGGGCCAATAGCCGATGGCGGTGTGGTCCTGTCAGGGCACACCGATGTGGTGTCGGTCGCCGGGCAGGATTGGTCGAGCGATCCTTGGACGCTCACAGAGCGTGACGGCAAGCTCTATGGGCGCGGCAGCTGTGACATGAAGGGCTTTGATGCGCTGGGCCTCGCACTGGTGCCCGAGATGATGAAGGCCGGGTTGAAACGCCCGATCCATTTGGCGCTGTCCTATGACGAGGAAATCGGCTGCATCGGCGCGCCATTCATGATCGCACAGATGGTGCGGCACGGCCTCAAGCCGTCCGCCGTGATTGTTGGCGAGCCGTCGATGATGCAGGTCGTCACCGGCCACAAGGGCGGCACCCGGATGCAGACCACGGTGCGTGGCTATGCCGTCCACTCAAGCCGGATGGATCTGGGTGTTTCCGCCGTGATGGTCGCGGCACGTCTGATCACCTGGCACGAGGACCAGATGATCGCACGCGCCGCCCGCATCGATCCCGAAACACCGTTCGTTCCGCCCTATGCGACCTTTCATAGCGGAATCGTGAATGGCGGCACCGGCTCCAACATCACGGCGGAGTTATGCACTTTCAGCAGTGAATTCAGGGTCATTCCGCCTGAAAATCCGATGGAGGATTACGAACGGTATCTGGCCTACATCCGCGATGTGGTCGAACCGCCGATGAAGGCCCGGTCACCAAGATCAGGCGTCGATGTCGAGCTGGTCTGCTCCATTCCGCCGCTCAAACCCGAGATGGATGGCGAGGCCGAGCGCCTTGCGCGCCGCCTGACCGGGGACAATGGCAGCCATGTGGTCGCCTATGGCACCGAGGGCGGCCAGTTCCAGGAGGTCGGCTGGTCGACCATCGTCTGTGGTCCGGGCGACATTGCCCAGGCTCACCAGCCCGATGAATTCATCGCCATCAGCCAGATGGAGGCGGGCGAGGCGTTCGTCCGCAAGCTCATGGCCGAGTTGTCGCGTTGACACTGGTGTCGTTGCAGCGCTCTGCTATGATCATGCACACATCAATTTTTTGGGACAGGCCATGACCATTCATCCCCGCATTGAAGCCATGACCGGCGAAATCACCGCCTGGCGCCGCGATTTTCACAGCAACCCGGAATTGCTGTTTGATGTTCACCGCACGGCGCAGGTCGTCGCGGACAAGCTCAGGTCTTTCGGCTGCGATGAGGTCGTGACCGGCATCGGGCGCACCGGCGTGGTGGCCGTGATCAAGGGCAAAGGGCAAGGGTCGGGAACCGGGTCTGGCCAAGGTTCGGGCAAAGTCGTTGGCCTGCGTGCCGACATGGACGCCCTTCCCATCGAGGAAGAAACCAATCTGCCGTACCGTTCCCAGGTGCCGGGCAAGATGCACGCCTGCGGCCATGACGGCCACACCGCCATGCTATTGGGCGCCGCGAAATATCTGGCTGAAACCCGCGATTTCGACGGCACTGCCATCATGATTTTCCAGCCTGCTGAAGAGGGCGGCGGCGGTGGCCGGGAAATGTGCGCTGACGGGCTCATGCAGCGCTTCGGCATCCAGGAGGTTTACGGTATGCACAACATGCCGGGCCTGCCCATCGGCTCCTTTGCCGTGCGCCCCGGCCCCATGATGGCGGCAGCAGACCGCTTCCTGATCAAGCTCGAAGGACGCGGCGGCCATGCAGCCAAGCCCAACGACACGATCGACCCGGTGGTGGCAGCAGCTCAGATCATCTCTGCCCTTCAGACCATCGCCTCGCGCAACTGCGATCCGCTGGATTCGGTGGTGGTGTCGGTGACTGCCGTGAAAGCGGGCGAAGCCTACAATGTCATCCCGCAGACTGTCGACATGAAGGGCACAGTCCGCACGCTGTCCAAGGAGATGCGCGTGACGGCTGAAAAGCGCCTGCGCGAGATCGTCGGCGGTGTCGCCACTGCCATGGGCTGCACCTCGGAGATCGATTACGAACTTGGCTATCCTGTCACCTTCAACCATGCCGACCAGACGAAATTCGTGGCATCTGTTGCCAGCGCGATGGTTGGCAAGGACAAGGTCGATCTGACCGTTCCGCCCACTATGGGCGCTGAGGATTTCTCGTTCATGCTGGAGGAACGGCCCGGTTCATATATCTTCATGGGCAATGGCGACAGCGCTGGCCTGCATCACCCGGCCTATGATTTCAATGACAAGGCGATTCCGGTCGGTGTCTCCTACTGGGTCAAGGTTGCTGAAACGGCGATGCCGGTCGGCTGACCCTGGCATTGCTGTCCTCGACGTCGCTGTCCTGCCATGGCGGATGTGGAGTGCATTGTGGCCGGCGCGGGTGTCGTCGGCCTCGCCGCCGCACGTGCGCTTGCCCTGTCAGGCCGCGAGGTTCTTGTTCTGGATGCCCGTGAGGGCATCGGCACCCAGACCTCGTCGCGCAACAGCGAAGTCATCCATGCGGGCTTGTATTACCCCGAAGGATCATTGAAGGCCCGGCTCTGTGTGGCGGGAAAGCACGCGCTCTATGCCTATCTCGATGAGCGCGGCCTCGCCCATGCCCGCTGCGGCAAATTGATCGTGGCGACAGGCGAAAGCCAGTTGCCGAAACTTCATGCCATCATGGCGCGTGCCGCCGCTGCGGGCGTTGACGATCTCGAACTCATCGACCGCGCCATGATCACCACGCTGGAACCGGAGGTTGCGGCCATCGCGGCGGTCCGGTCGCCATCCACGGGCATCGTCGATTCCCACGCCTTCATGCTGTCCCTGCAGGGCGACATCGAGAACACGGGCGGCATGCTGGCTTTCCATGCGCCTGTTGTCGGGGTGCGGCGCGAGGGCGGTGTTTTCCTGGTCCAGACCAGCGGTGATGAGCCTGCGACCATCACTGCGAACCTGTTCATCAACAGCGCCGGACATGGCGCGCCTTCCCTTGCCAAGATGCTGGCGGATTACCCGCGCCAGATGCTGCCAAGGCAGGCCTATGCCAAGGGCAATTATTTCGCGTTGTCAGGCAGGCAACCCTTCTCGCGCCTGATCTACCCGGTGCCGGAAGCGGCGGGGCTCGGCGTCCACGCCACCGTCGATCTGGGCGGCCGCGTCCGTTTCGGCCCCGATGTGGAATGGGTTGGCGGCGATCAGGATCTGGCGGTCGATCCGGCGCGCGCGGAAGGTTTTTACGCCGCGATCCGCAGCTATTGGCCCGGCCTTGACGATGGTGCGCTCACACCGGACTATGCGGGCATACGCCCGAAGATCCACAATGAGGCCGAGCCAATGCCGGATTTTCGCATCGAGGGGCCGCGCGACCATGGCGTTCTGGGCTTCGTCACCCTGTTTGGCATCGAAAGTCCGGGGCTGACAGCAAGCCTCGCCATCGGCGACGAGGTTGTGGCGAGGCTGGCGTGATGTCGCGCGCCATTGCGAGCGCAGCGAAGCAATCCATCCACCATGACGCCCCAAACTCCTCATCCTGAGCCTGTCGAAGGAGGAGTCCCAGATGTCTCACCAGCTGGAGTTCATCCTTCGACGGGCTCAGGATGAGAATGGGTGGGTGAGAGGCCGGTCGTCGCTCAATCCTTGGCGCGTTCCACGTAGGTGCCGTCCTCGGTCTGCACCACGATGCGGGTGCCCACCGCGATGTGGGGCGGGACCATGACACGCACGCCATTGTTCATGATGGCTGGCTTGTAGGATGACGACGCGGTCTGGTTCTTGATGGCCGGTTCAGTCTCGACAACTTCAAGCACGATGCGGGCTGGCAACTGGATGCCGACGGCATTTTCCTCGAAAATCGAGAGCTGGCAGATCATGCCTTCCCGCAGATAGGGTGCATAATCGCTCACCACATCGGCCATCACGGTCAGCTGCTCGTAGTTTTCCGGGTTCATGAAGACGAAATTGTCGCCGTCCTGATAAAGATACGAAAATTCACGGTCCTCGACGAAGGCGCGTTCGACCTGCTCGGTCGTCTTGTAGCGGTGCGTCGTCTTCACGCCATCTGACAGGCGGCGCATGTCAATCTGGGTCGTGGGCGTGCCCTTGCCCGGAAAGAAGCTCTCGGCGGAAAGCACGGAGTAGAGGCGGCCTTCGACTTCAAGAATGTTGCCCTTGCGCACGGTGCTGGCGATGACTCTGGTCACGTGATGTCCTTGGCGATAGATCAGACGCACATGCGCCGGAACGTCATCCTGGAGATGACTGTTTCGGGCGCGTCACTGACAGATTTTGCGTGTGAAGGGAAGTCCCATGGCAGATGAGCGCATCAAGCCTGGTCCGGTGCCCCGCCGCTGGTGGTCACGCGATGAGCATCTGCGCCGCCGCCCTTATCTGATCAAGCGCAACGCGATCATGGCAGCCTTGCGGGGCTGGTTTGCCGGGCATGATTTCGTGACGGTCGAAGGTGCCGCGCTGCAGCTTTCGCCGGGCAACGAGACGCACCTTCACGCCTTTGCCACGACGGAAATCGCCCTTGATGGCGCGCACAGCCCGCTTTATCTGCACACGTCGCCGGAGTTTGCGGCCAAGAAGCTGCTGGCGGCGGGGGAAGTCCGCATTGTCGACTTCGCCCGCGTCTTCCGCAATCGCGAGCGCAGCGCGCTGCACCATCCCGAATTCACGATGCTGGAATGGTACCGGGCAGACGAGCCTTACGAGAAGCTGATGGAAGACTGCACAGGGCTTCTGGCTCTGGCTGCGCGCACGGCGGGCACGGCTGTCTTTTCATTTCGGGGCCGTGAGTGTGATCCGTTTGCAGAGCCTGAACGGCTGACATTTGCCGATGCATTTGCACGGCATGCAGGCATCGACCTGATGTCCATGGTGGCGGCCAACGGCGACGGCGACGCTGCGATATTGCGCGCGGCCGCCCATGGCTTGGGCCTTCGCACGGCGGATGATGACAGCTGGAGCGACATCCTCAGCCGTATTCTGGCTGACCGCATCGAGCCGCATCTGGGCATGGGCCGCCCCACGATCCTGCACGAATACCCGATCAGCGAGGCAGCTTTGGCGCGGCCCAAGCCCAACGATGCGCGCGTGGCCGAGCGCTTCGAGCTTTATGCCTGCGGTGTCGAGCTTGCCAATGCTTTCGCCGAACTGATCGATCCCGTTGAACAGCGCCGCCGTTTTGAGGAAGACATGGCCATGAAGCAGGCGATTTATGGCGAGCGTTACCCGATTGACGAGGATCTGATCGCTGCCCTGCCGTTGATGCCGCCGACATCGGGCATTGCGCTTGGTCTCGACAGGCTGGTGATGCTGGCAACAGGCGCCGAGCACATCACTGATGTGATCTGGACGCCAGTGGCGGAACCAGTCATGACGGGGCCATGACCTCTGCCGTCCGCCCTTCCGCCCACCTTGTCACTTCAGCGCCGACAAGATCGCCTGTGACGCTTCGCACCTTGCGTGATCTGGCTGCTGCGGGTCTGGTCAGCGCACAGGATGAATGCGCTCTCGAAGCCGTTGCCGCGCGCTATGCCATCGGCATCACGCCTGGCATCGCGGCCCTGATCACACCTCATCGGGATGATCCGGTGGCCCGGCAGTTTGTACCGGACCTGCGCGAGCTCGCGACATTGCCCGAAGAGCGCGCTGATCCGATCGGCGATGAGGCCCATTCACCCGTGCCCGGCATTGTCCATCGCTACCCGGACCGGGCGCTGATCAAGATGGTGCATGCCTGTCCTGTCTATTGCCGCTTCTGTTTTCGCCGCGAGATGGTCGGGCCCGGCGGCAAGGCGCTGACAGGTGAGGCGTTCGAGCGCGCGATGGCCTATCTGGCGGATCAACCCTCCATCTGGGAAGTGGTCATCACTGGCGGAGACCCTTTCATGCTGTCCGCGCGGCGTGTCGAGGCGCTGATGCGTGCCCTTGGTGCCATGCGGCATATCAAGGTCGTGCGTTGGCATACACGCGTGCCGGTGGTCGATCCGGCCCGTATCACCGCGGCCTTCGTGCGCGCCCTGCGTATCGGCGGCAAGGCCACATATGTCGCGGTTCATGCCAATCACCCGCGCGAGTTCAGCGATCAGGCCCGCAATGCCGTCGCGCGGCTTGCCGATGCCGGCATTGCGCTTGTCAGCCAGAGCGTGCTGCTGAAGGGCGTGAACGACGATGCCGCGACGCTTGCGGCCCTGATGCGCGCCTTCGTCGAGAACAGGGTGCAGCCTTACTATCTGCACCACCCGGACCTTGCGCCCGGCACCTCGCATTTCCGCGTCTCGATTGCCGAAGGCCAGGCGTTGATGCGCCAGTTGCGCGGCCATCTCTCGGGCCTGGCCCAGCCGACCTATGTGCTCGACATTCCGGGCGGGCACGGCAAGGTGCCCATCGGACCAGAGTTCATCAGCGGCGATGACGGAGCTTATGCCGTCACCGACCGCCACGGCGCACGCCACGTGTATCCGCCCAAAACAAACACGACCCGGACATGATCACATGACAGACCAGAACAGGCGCGACGCTGCCATCATCGGCGGTGGACCCGCGGGGCTGTTTGCAGCCGAGCATCTGGCGCGCGCCGGCCACAGCGTCACGGTGTATGACCGCATGCCGTCGGTAGCCCGCAAGTTCCTGATGGCGGGCAGGGGCGGGCTGAACCTGACCCATTCCGAGCCGCTGGAGCGTTTCACCAGCCGTTACGGCGAGGCGTCGGGCTGGATGGCTCCGATGCTGGACGCCTTGCCGCCCGCTGCGCTGGTCAACTGGTGCGAAGGTCTTGGGCAGCAGACCTTCGTAGGCTCATCAGGCCGCATTTTCCCCAATTCGTTCAAGGCATCGCCCTTGCTCCGGGCGTGGCTGTCGCGGCTTGACAAGCTCGGTGTCAGCATCGTCACGCGTGCCAACTGGCTGGGCTGGAGCGCTGACGGCGCGCTGCGTTTCGCCATGCCGGATGGCGAGAAGCATGTGACGCCTGATGTCACGGTCCTGGCGCTAGGCGGGGCCAGCTGGCCGCGACTTGGCTCTGATGGCAGCTGGACCGGAATCCTGCGCCATGCAGGTGTCGATGTGGCTGATCTCGCACCCGCCAATGTCGGTGTCCTGATCGGCTGGTCCGATCTGCTGCGCGAGCGCTGCCATGGCGAGCCGCTCAAGCGCATCAACGTGACCCATGCGGGGCGTTCGCAGCGCGGCGAGGCTGTCGTGACCCGCGCCGGGCTTGAAGGCGGCGCCATCTATGCCCTTGGGGCTTCGATCCGGCAGGCACTTGCTGTTTCCGCCACGACAACGCTGATCCTCGATCTGCGTGCCGACCTGACAATTGACGCACTGGCGGGCAAGCTGTCCGGGCCTCGAAACGGGGCTTCAGCCGCCACAATCCTGCGCAAGCGGGCAGGATTGTCAGCTGCAGCGGCTATGCTGGTGCGGGAGGCTGGTGCCCTGCCGGCTGGCGACAGGGCGCTGGCGGAGCGCATCAAGGCCGTGCCGCTCACCGTCACCGGGTTGTCGGCCTTTGACCGCGCCATCTCATCCGCTGGCGGCATCAGGCACGCGGCGCTGGATGAGCACCTGATGCTGAAAGCCCTGCCGGGCGTGTTCGCAAGCGGCGAAATGCTGGATTGGGAAGCGCCAACGGGCGGCTATCTGCTGCAGGGCAGTTTCGCGAGTGGCCTTCTGGCAGCCACAGGCGCACTTGCATGGCTGGCCGCGCAGAACCAGCTCACGCGCTCCCCATCCTGAACCCGTCGAAGGAGAAGCTCCAGTCATAGAGCATCCCACACCCTCATCCTTCGACAAGCTCAGGATGAGGGGATCCGGGATGTCCTGTGAAGGCTATTCAGCGCCTGCGTGGTGGCGGACGCCGGTTGCCGCCGCCTGGGGGACCGCCGACAGAGGCTGTCTTCTGGCGGAAGTTGATCCTGCCGCGATCAAGGTCATACGGAGACATCTCGACAACCACCCGGTCTCCCGCGATGGTGCGGATGCGGTTCTTCTTCATCTTGCCAGCGGCATAGGCCAGCACGATGTGGTCATTGTCCAGCTTGACGCGGAAATGGCCATCAGGCAGCACTTCAGCGACGGTTCCATCGAACTCGAGCAGTTCTTCCTTGGCCATTCAGGCTCCATGCGATCTGTGTGCGGCGGGCTTGTCCCCGCGCTTCGACGCTGCTCATAGCGCTTTGCGGCGCAAAGGAAAAGCGCGATCCGTCTGTTATCTCTTCAGGTGCCGTGTTGATGCCTGATCATGACCTTGGAAGGCCCTGATGAGCACACATGAACCGGATGGATCCGCCATCCTGCAGGCCCACGGCTTTCGCGCCCGGATCATGCCCGCTGTCGGCAGCATCCTTGCCTCGCTCGACTGGCATGCGCCATCCGGCAAGGTTCACCCGCTGCTGTTCAGCCCGCAAGGCTCCGTACCAACCACGGATGCGCCAAATTTCCTTGGCGCATGGGCGATGGTGCCTTTCGCCAACCGCGCCTTCGATTGCCTGATCGATGATGGCACGCAGTGTTTCATGGTTCCGGTGAATGATCCTGCCAAAACCGGCAACATCCACGGTTTTGGCTGGCAATCGCCCTGGAACGTGACGGAAAAGACATCGAACCGTCTTGTGACAGCCCATCAGCGCTCTGGCGCGGACGATCCTTATGTCTATGAGGCGGCACAAACTGTCACGCTGCTGGCGGACCATGTCCGCCTCGATCTCAGCGTCACGAACCATGCTGACCGCGCCTTGCCGTTCGGGCTTGGCTTTCATCCGTGGTTTGCCTGCGCGTCTGACACATCACTCATGATGTCGAGCCGGAGCGCGCTGGTGCTTGGGCCGGGATACCGTGCCACCGGCAGGACTGATTTTGCCGATGGCGGGCCGTTCAGTGCAGGCCGGATCGTTCGCGACCTCGCCGGGGAACTCGCCCTGAGCTATGTTGGCTGGGTCGGAGATGCTGTGTTCTCGACGCCTTCACACGGGCTGTCGATCAGCATCGGCGCCAGCGACAGCTTCTGCCATCCTGTGCTCTGGTCGCCTCCGGGAGCCGATTTTGTCTGCTTCGAGCCGCAAAGCCATGGGATCGGTGCGCCGGGCAACGCCATGGCCCGTTCCATCACGCCGCTGGCGCGGCTTGAGCCAGGAGAGACATTGTCAGGCTGGATGACGATCATGCCACATGAAGTGGCCCATCTCACACGATGAAATGCTTGGACAGTTTCAGTGACTGGCCCTGATAGTTTGATTTGAGGTCAGCACCATAAAGCGCTTTCGGGCGCTTCGCCATGCGTTCATAGACCAGCCGCCCGACCACTTGCCCGTCTTCGAGGATGAACGGCACATCGCGCGAGCGCACCTCGAGCACAGCCCGCGCACCTGATCCGCCAGCGCTGGCATGGCCGAAGCCCGGATCAAAAAACCCGGCGTAATGCACCCGGAACTCACCCACCAGCGCATCGAACGGCATCATCTCGCAGGCATAATCGGGCGGCACATGCACCGCTTCTTTCGAGGCGAGGATATAGAACTGGCCCGGATCGAGAATGAGCGAGCCCGAGCCATCCGCATCAAGCCGCTCCCAGAAATCACCGACCTTGAACGCGGCGACCCGGTCGACATCGATCAGCCCCGTGAAGCGCTTGGCCCGGTAGCCGATGATGCCGTCAAAGCCGGATAGATCGACGCTCACGGCGACACCGCCCTGGATATTGGGCTCGCGCGATGCCACCAGCACCTCGCGTCTGTGAAGCTCGCGCAACGCGTCGTCACCCAGCCGCGCACCGCCGCAGCGAAACCGGATCTGTGAGAGCCGCGAGCCCGTGCGCGCCAGAATGGGGAAGGTTCGCGGGCTGATCTCGATATAAAGCGGCCCGTGATAGCCCTCCTCGACGAGGTCGAATTCGCGTGAGCGGTCCGTGATCACGCGGGTGAAGACATCGAGCCGTCCCGTCGAGCTTTTCGGGTTCGCAGCGGCGGCAAGTCCTTTTGGCAGCGCCAGACCTTCCAGCAACTCGGCGATGTAGACACAGCCGGTTTCCAGTACGGCTCCGACTGTCAGGTCGATTTCGTGCAAGGCGACCTGTTCGAGCCGCTGCATCAGGAGCCGCTCGCGGCCCGGCAGGAAGCTGGCCCTGACACGCCAGGCGCGTCGCCCCAGCCTCAGATCAAGGCTCGAAGGCTGGATCTGGCCGGTGGCAAGTGGAAGTCCGATGCTGATCATGCCAGCCTCGACCATCGCGGCGATGGTTTCATCAGACTGGATGCCTGGCAGGATACTTGGCAGGACCGGCGGAATTGTTCTGGTGTGCATATCGGACATGGTGGATTGTTTTGATCTGCCATCAGGCCCGAGCGCAACTGGCCAAAGCTGCCCGCCCCCTCAATCCTCGAAAGTTGTCCACGCGATTATCGCGCGGCTGAGGGCCGTGACCCCGACAAGGGCGGCAAAGACATAAGCCAGCGTGCTGAACCAGTCCGGCCAGAGCAGCATCAGAACGAACACCAGGATGGTTTCAGAGCCTTCCGCCAGCCCCGCGCTGAAATAGATGGTCTTGTGGCCGCGCGAGGTGGTTTCCAGCCCGCGCCTGGCTGCAATGGCGGCATAGGCCAGGAAGGTTGCGCCATTCACATAAAAGCTGAACAGCAGGACCGAGGCCGGCAAGGCGTTGAGCGCTGGATCA
Organism: Allobosea sp.; assembly: GCA_031375605.1. GTDB lineage: Bacteria > Pseudomonadota > Alphaproteobacteria > Rhizobiales > Beijerinckiaceae > Allobosea. Next base: position 14,443 of record JANMIB010000113.1, read on the forward strand.
CGCAGCGCAAAAGCCAGAGGCACGGCCCCATAGAACACGAAATCACAGACGATATCGAGAAACCCGCCACGGTCCGTGCGCTGGCTTGCTGCGGCGACAGCACCATCCAGCCCGTCACAAATGCGCCCGCACAGCAGCAGGACCAGTGCCAGAAGATCAAGATGAAGCCAGATGGCCATGCCGCACCCGATGCCCTTTGCCAGCCCTGTCAATGTCACGGCATCGGCGCTGACCCCGCGCGCCGACAGAAACCGGCCGGCGGACAGGAGCGGAGGATCGATGATCTGGCGGAGCATTCCGTCGAGCATGGTGATGCAAATGTCCTTTGGCTTCTGCCCTGCGCAAGACCTGCCCTGCGCAAGACCTGTCACGTTGGCAAAAACTGTCGCGCTGGCAAGAGCTGTGGCATAGATCAACACAAGGAGACATCAAGCCATGTATGAGGCCAACACACGCGGTGTTCACGTATCGGTGACACCGCATTTCATGGAGAGCGAATCCTCGCCCCGCGACAGTCGTTTTTTTTGGGCCTACACGGTCGAGATCGTCAATGAAGCCGACATGACGGTTCAACTGATCTCGCGCCATTGGCGCATCACCGATGCCCATGGCCAGTTGCACGAGATCAAGGGCCCCGGCGTTGTCGGCGAGCAGCCGGTGTTGCGCGCAGGCGAAAGCTTCAAATACACCTCTGGCTGCCCGCTCGACACGCCCCATGGCAGCATGGTCGGTGCCTATCAGATGGTGGCCGAAAACGGCGATGCGTTCGAGGCGGCCATCCCCGCGTTCCCGCTGCAAAGCCCCTATGCCAAGATCGTGTTGCATTGAATGATGCCGAACGCTGCTCCCCTCTACACCGCGCTTGAACTGCTGGCGCGGCTTGTCTCTTTCAACACCGAAAGTGATCGTTCCAATCTGGCGCTGGTCGCCTTTGTCGAGGATTACCTCGCTGCCTGGGGCGTTCCGTTCGTGCGCCTGCCCAATGCTGCGGGCGACAAGGCCGCCATCCTCGCTACGATCGGCGCGGCGGAAAAACCCGGCGTGGTGTTGTCGGGCCACACCGATGTCGTGCCCGTGGCCGGGCAGAGCTGGACAACCGACCCGTGGACGTTGCGCATCGCGGACGGCAAGGCCTTTGGGCGCGGGGCTGTCGACATGAAGGGGTTTCTGGCGCTGGCCTTAAGCCTCGTGCCGCATTTCCTTGGTCTCAGGCTGAAAACGCCGATCCACCTGTTCCTGTCCTATGACGAGGAAACCACCTGCCTTGGCGTGGTCGATGGCATTGCCCGCTTCGGCAAGGACATGCCGATGCCGATGGCTGTGATTGTCGGCGAGCCGACCGATCTCGAGATTGCCGACGCCCACAAGAGCGTTGTCACCTTCAACACCACCGTGACGGGCTTCGAGGCCCATTCATCCAAGCCGTTTCTGGGTGCCAATGCCATCACCATGGCAGCGCTGCTGATCGGCGAGCTGGACCGCATCGACCAGGAGATGCTGGCGCGCGGCGATACATCGGGCCGGTTCGATCCGGCCTACACGACCGTGCATGTCGGCAAGCTGAATGGCGGCAACGCCCGCAACATCCTGGCCCGGACATGCGCCTTCGAATGGGAATTTCGCGGCCTGCCTGATCTTGATCCCGCCGAAATACCGGCTCGCTTCAAGTGCTATGGCGATGAGGTTGTGCTGCCGCGCTTCGCCAATGGCTTTGAAGGCGTCGGCATCGAGACCATCAACAATGTCTCGGTGCCGGGCCTCAAACCGATGCCCGGCTCACCCGCCGAGGCACTGGCCATGCGGCTTTCGGGAAAGAACCGCACGATCACGGTGCCCTATGGCACCGAAGCGGGTTATTTCCAGCTGGGCGGCGCGGCCACCGTGGTCTGCGGACCCGGCTCGATCAACCAGGCCCACCAGCCTGATGAATACATCACCTTGCAGGCTTTGGCCGATGGCGAGGCCTTCATGCGGCGGCTGGCCGACTGGTGCGTGGCGAATTGAACATATCATGCTGAAACTGCTCACAATAATGGCTCTTCTGGCGACGTCGGTGCCATCCCACGCCCAGGAGCTTCGTGGCCATGGTGGTCCGGTACGTGCCGTTGCAGTGTCGCCGGATGGCAAGATGGCCATCACCGGCTCGTTCGACCAGTCGGTGATCCTGTGGCGGCTGGATGCGGGCGCGGCTGATGCCGTGCTGCGATTTCATGATGGTTCGGTCAATGCGGTTGCCAGCCTGCCTGACGGGCGCTTTGCCTCAGGCGGGGAGGATGGCCGCATCGCGCTGTGGCGGGCGGGCAGGCCAGAGCCCGATCAGGTGATCAGCGGCCATGACGGTCCCGTCTCAGCCTTGTCTGTTTCGCGAAGTGGTACGCATCTGGCCTCCGCCTCGTGGGACGGCACCGCGCGCGTCACAGCGCTTGTCGGCGGCGATGTGCGGGTGCTGACCGGCCATCAGGGCCAGGTTAACGGCGTGGCTTTCACAGCCGATGGCGGCGTGGTCACCTCCGGCTATGACGCGACCCTGCGGTTCTGGCCCACCAACGGCTCTGTGCCGGCCATCATCACCTTGCCCACCGTGCTGAACGGCGTGGTGGCAGCGCCCGGTGGCGAGGTCGCCGTGGCCGGGGCGGATGGCATTGTGCGCCTGATCAGTGCCAGCGGCACGGTCAGCGAGATCGCGGTCACAGAGAACCCGCTTGTCGCGCTCGCCATCAGCCACGATGGCTCTTTGCTGGCAGCAGGAGGAATTCGCGGCCAGGTCGCGATCATTGACCGCGCCACACGCACCGTGCGCGCAACCCTCATTGGGCCGGGCTTGCCGGTCTGGTCGCTGGCGTTCTCAGCCGATGGACGCGAACTCCTGTCGGGTGGGGCGGACAGGCTCGTTCGCCGCTGGAATGCCGTGACCGGCGAACATATCGGCCCCGTGGTGCCGCGCGCAGGGGTTGATCCGCTCGCGAGCTTGCCGGACGCAAGTGAGCGTGGCGCACAGGTTTTCCGCGCCTGCGCCGCCTGCCACACGCTGACCAAGGACGGCAATCGCGCAGGGCCGACGCTGCATGGCATCATGGGCCGCCGCATCGCCGCGCTGCCGGGCTACAATTTCTCCCCGGCCCTGAAAGGCATGGACATCGTCTGGACGCC
>JANMIB010000174.1:0-4185 GCA_031375605.1 Allobosea sp.
GCATAGGGCAGACGCCTGACCGCCAGCGCGATCACAATCGTGAACCAGAACGTGGCCAATGACTGGCCCGATGGCAACGTCACGCCATAATAGGTGCGCAGATAACCGATGCCGATGACCACGCCCGGCACCGCCAGCGCGCCCATGGCCAGGTAATCCAGCATCTGGCGGCCAGGTATCTTCGTGCGCTGCACCAGCCAGGCAATTGCCGAACCGATGATGACGGAGATCACGCCCGCCAGTGTCGCATACAGCAACGTGTTCCAGATGAACTGGGGGCTCTCGGCAAAGACCTTGCCGTAGTGCGCTGTGGTGTAGCCATCCGGCACTGGCGAGAACGACCAGACCGTCGCCAGTGACAGCATGATCAGGCCGATATGGGGCGCAAGCGTCAACGCGAGGATGAGAAAGACGACGCCATAGGCAACAATCTTGTCAACGCCCTTCATTTCGCGCTTGGCAAGGCCGCCGCCGCCGCGCTGCACCGTGGCATAGTCGCGGCCACGGGTTGCCATGGTGGCGATCCACATGGCGAACATCGACACCACTATCAACACCACCGAAATCACATAGCCCATTGGATCAGACAGGCCGATCGAGGTGATGCGCAGATAGGCTTGCGGCGCCAGCATGTCCTTGACGTTGAGCAGAAGTGGCGTCGCCAGATCGTCGAACACCTTGATGAAAACGAGGCTTGCACCGGCGACATAGCCCGGCATGGCAAGCGGAAACACGATCTTCCTGAACAGGCGGAAGCCTGACGAGCCAAGGTTCTGAGCGCTCTCTTCCATCGCCCGGTCGATATTGGCCAGCGATGCCGAAACGTTGAGCAGGATGAACGGAAAATAATGGATGGCTTGCAACAGGATGACGCCGTTGAGCCCCTCCATGAAGGGGATGTTGATGTCGAACCAGTCACCCAGCACAAGGTTGAACGAGCCATTGCGCCCGAACAGCAGCTGCATTGCCACCGCCCCCGCAAACGGCGGCATGATCAGCGGAATGACTCCAAGCGTCTGGATCAGCACGGCACCGCGAAACTGGAAGCGCGAAGTGATGTAGGCCAGCGGCAGCGCAAAGACCGTGCCCCACGCCACCGCCATGACAGAAACATAGACCGAGTTGCCGAACGAACGCATGAACAGGTCATTGCGGAAGAAGTCGGCAAAGTTGACCAGCGTGAAGCCGCCGGCGCGCGGATCGATGAACGCGACGACGATCACGGTTGCAACCGGGATCACCAGAAACAGGAGCAGGAAGAGCGCCACCGCACCCGCCACCAGATACTGGCTGATCGGGATGGATTGCTTTTGCGGCACGCTAAGGGCAGCGGTGACGGCGCTCATGTGTCTGATCCGCTTTCCATCATGGCGAGGCGTGGTCGATGCAATCCAGCAACGCTGCGCACGACAACTGAATTGCAGCGCTGCGCTCGCAATGACGATGCGAATTCAAGGCGCGAGCTTTGCCGCTTCGGCCACCTTGGCCGAGGCTGCTGCGTACTTTTCCTTGGCGAAGGTTGCCCATTGCTGCTCAAGTTCGGCCTGACGCGGGGCCTTTGCCTGTGGTGACGTGCCCTGAAACGAGGCTCGGATCTCATCCGAGACAGCCTGCGCTGCCGTGACAGGCATAGCCGAGATCAGCGTGCGGGCCTCGGTGATAAGCGTGCGCACTGCTGCATTGTCGCGGCGGACGAGCTTCGCTTCAACATCATGGATCGCCTTGGTCACGGCCTTCAACGGCTCGAGGTTGAAGGTGATGAGCTGGTCAAAAAGCACGTCGACGGCGGTATAGCGCCGCTCGGACACGCCAACATCAAACTGGAAACCGGGCAGGCCAATCGCGCCCTTGAACGGGTTGGGATAACCCTCTGGTGCCTTGGCATAGACCGCCGGATTGACCGGCAGACGGCTGACTGCCGGGATCAGCAACAGCTCCTGCCCGGCATCGGACAGCAGAAAATCAACGAAGGCGCGTGCCCCGGCCTGGTTTGGCGCATTGGCGATGATGGCGACATTGGCAGGCACCACGGTCGACACTGTCGGATAGACGAATTTCACCGGGAAGTTTGCAGCGCGGGCCGAAAAGGCAAAGAAATCGATGACGACACCAAGGCCAACCTGCCCGGAATTGACGGCGTCAGGCACACCAAACGAACGATCCGTGATCGAGCGCATGTTACCGGACATGGCTTTCAGCGTGGCCCAGCCCTTCTCCCAGCCCTCGCCTTGCAGGATGGTTTCGACTGTCAGATGCGTTGTGCCGGAGCGCGACGGCGTCGTGATCATGACATGGTCGTGGTAAACCGCCTTGCCAAGATCGGACCACTCTTTGGGGTCTGGCAGGCGGTTGGCGCGGGTGTAGCGCTCGTTCCACATAATGCCGTAGCCGGAAGCTGCAAAGCCGAAGAACATGCCGTCAGGATCGTTGATGTTATACGGCCCGAGCTTGGCCGGGATGCCGGGCGTGTTGGGCTTGTGGGCCTGCAGCAGTCCGCTGCGCTTCAGCACTTCGAACGCATCGGGCGCTGAGGCCCAGAACAGGTCCACCTGGTTGTTGGCTTTTGTTTCCTGCACGAAGCGCACACCTGCATTGGTGTTGCGGTTCTGCACTTCAAGCGTCATTCCGGGAACGGCGGCTTCAAACGCCTTCTTGAAAGGGTCGGTCACGTCCTTGGAGAACGACGTCACGACCGTAACCTTGCCGGTCGGGGCCTGCGAATGGGCAGAACCATGACTTGTTACGAGCGTGATGGCTGCTGCAGCCAGGATGAAGCGGCGGTTCAACATGGACATTTCCTCCAGAACTTCATTTTTGCGGCCTGCAAGGCCGGTTGGTCGGCTAGATAAGCCACCCCTGCTGCGAAGCAAGGGCAACCTTGGGCAGCATGTGAATTACTCTGCAGGCGATGTCAGGCGCGAACCGCGCAACTCCCCGGCAGCCTCAAGAATGGGATGTGCAACAGAAACAAGGTGCGCGTTGATGCGCTTCAGATCACGCAGAATATCGAGGTGCAGTGCGCTGGTCTCGATCGATGCGAGCGCGCCTTCACGCAACCTTGCCAGATGGCTTTCCATGGCCACGCGTTCGGCTGACCTGATCTGGTCCTTTTCGCGCATCAGCTCGCGTGCCATCTCAGGGTCATTGGTCATGAAAACCGTGATCGCCAGCTTGAGCTGCTTGACCACACGGGCATGGAACTCGTTCAGCTCGCGCCAGCCCTCGGGAGAGAAAGCAACACCGTTGCGGCGGCGTTTGGCTGCCAGTTCGAGCAGGCTCTTGTCGATGATATCGCCGACATGTTCGAGATTGGTGGTGAACAGAATAAGGTCGAAGGCGCGCCGCGCATCGGCTTCGGGCAAGGGCTGACGGGTCAGTCTCGTGAGGTAGAGTTTGATCGCATCCTGAAAATCATCGACCTCGTCATCGAGCTTGCGGATCGCGGCCAGGCGCACGCCATCGGCCTCGTTGAAGGTCAGCATGGTCTCGCCAAGCATGGTTTCGACCCGCTCGGCCAGCCTCAGCACCTCACGTGATGCTGCCCCAAGCGCCAGATGAGGCGTGGTCAGCAGGGCCTCGTCCAGATGTCGCACGCTGTGATCGTCCTTTGCCTTCACGGTTTCGGGCACAAGGCGTTCGAGCAGCTGCGTAATCACTCCGACAAGCGGCAAAAACATGACGAGCAGGGCTGTATTGAACCCGACATGTGCGGCAGCCAGAACCTGTGGACGTGCCAGACCAAGCCCAGCCAGAGATGGCAGCCAGAGCGGCATCGCAGCAAGCGCAACAAGGACACCTGCCAGCCTGAACCCAAGATTGCCAATGACAATGCGCCGCGATGTGACCGACTCGTGCCAGACGAGCAGGAGCGCAATCAGGCCAGACCCGACATTCGCCCCCAGTATCAGATAAAGCCCAAGCTGCAGTGACACGACACCCGACGCAGACAACGCCAGGACAAGGAGCAAGAAGGCAACACTGGAGTGCATCGCCCACGTCACCCCCGCCGCGATGAACACGGCAGCCACAGGCTCTTCCCCGAGGCGCGACAAGACATAGTCGAGCGTTCCACCGCCGCGCCAATCGGCGGTTGCAGTCACCACCATACCAAGCGAAAGGACAATCAGGCACAGCCCGATCCCGATGCGCCCGAACTGGCGAACCCGCGCCGAGCGCGACAGCATG
>JANMIB010000190.1:0-1748 GCA_031375605.1 Allobosea sp.
GCGGAGACGACACCCGACAAGATCGCCTTTCAGATGGTCGGCAGCGGTGAAAGCGTGACCTTCGGGGAGCTTGAAGCGCGGTCCAATCAGGCAGCCCGGCTGTTGCGGGCCTGTGGTGCCAGAACCGGTGACCACATTGTCATTCTTATGGAGAACACCCGGCAATTCCTTGAAATCTGCTTCGGCGCGGATCGCGCCGGGCTCTACTACACTGCGGTCAATACCCATCTGCTTGCGCATGAAGTCGAGTATATCGTCAGGGATTGCGGCGCAAAGGTCTTCATCACCTCAAGCCGCTTTGCAGAGATGGCAGTCCACTTGCGGCAGACGGTCCCAACGGTCCAGGACTGGTTCATGCTCGGGGCACCGGTCAAGGGTTTTTCAGACTGGGATGCGGCCAGTGTTGCACAGCCGACCCTGCAAATTCCCGATGAGGCGCAAGGCCTCGACATGCTCTATTCGTCAGGCACGACAGGACGTCCGAAAGGCGTGAAATGGCCACTTCTGAATCAGCCGCCGGGCCAGAGGACGATGCTGCTCGATCTGCTTTGCGGACTGTATGATTACGCGCAGGATACGCGCTATCTCAGCCCGGCCCCACTCTACCATGCCGCACCGATGCGCCACACGATGACTGTCCTCAAAAGGGGTGGGAGCGCTTTCATCATGGAGCGCTTCGACGCCGAAACGGCGTTGAGACATATCGAACAGCAGCGCATTACCCATAGCCAGTGGGTGCCAACCATGTTCGTTCGAATGCTCAAACTGCCAGAGGACATGACCCGCAGGTTTGACACGTCTTCCATGACCCATGCCATTCATGCGGCCGCGCCTTGCCCTGTCGATGTCAAGGAAAAGATGATCGCCTGGTGGGGCCCCATTATCCACGAATATTATGCTGGTACCGAAAATAACGGCTTTTGTTCGATCACCACGGCGGAATGGCTTGCGCACAAGGGCTCCGTTGGTCGTGCCATGCTTGGTGAAGTGCATATCTGCGATGAGAATGGCGTCGAACTGCCGAAGGGCTCAGAGGGCGAGGTCTATTTCGCAAACGGCCATACCTTTGCATACCACAACGACCCGGCCAAAACAGCCTCAAGCCGCAACACGCTGGGCTGGACGACCCTCGGTGATATCGGTCGTCTGGATGACGAGGGTTATCTTTATCTCGTGGATCGCAAGTCGTTTCTCATCATTTCTGGCGGTGTGAACATCTATCCCCAGGAGATCGAGGACGTCATCCTTGCGCACCCGGCAGTGGCCGACGTGGCCGTGATAGGCGTGAAGAACGAGGACTTGGGCGAGGAGGTGAAAGCGGTGGTGCAGCCCATCGAGATGTCCTGCGCGAGTGAAGAAGTCGCTGCGGATATCATGGCTTTTTGTAAAAGCCGACTATCGAGTTTCAAATGCCCGCGCTCGGTCGATTTCTGGCAGGAGCTTCCGCGGCAGCCAACCGGGAAGCTGTTCAAGCGCCATATCCGTGACCATTACGACAAGCTTTGAGTCAATGCCGGTTTTCAATAACATCATGCGATGACTAAGAGCGAGATCATGTTGCAACTCCGGGGAAACGCAACGTGGTCCAAAGTGCTTGCAACGTCCAAAGTGCTTGCAACGCAATCGTCTCATCATGCTCTTTCCTGTATGCAGCGCACCGTTCTCAGGCAGTAATCTCAGCTGCAATGATATCCCGGACCATAGTTCAGATATTGCGCAGCTGGAGATTTTCCAGGATTTGCGTGAGG
>JANMIB010000191.1:0-8192 GCA_031375605.1 Allobosea sp.
CGGGCGCAGGCAGCAGGAGCAACCCAAAGGCGAGGCCAGCGACGGCCTTCGCAACGGAGAACCGGGAGACAGAGGAAGCGGAGACGGAAAACTCAGTCATTCAGGTCACGTCCTGTTGTTGGCAACCGGTTGTCTGGCAAATGGCACAGACTGTCAGCGTGGAAGAGACCCGACCTCGGCGTCCCAGCGGGCAAGGATGCGCCGCCGCGTGGCGGTGGAGCCATAGGTGGCGAAATCATAGTCGATCAGCTTGATCTTGGCAGGATCAGGCAGGCGCGGATCGGGCGAAGCGTTGCGGTGCGCCGGTGCATGGAACTGGTTGACCTTCGGGCCGATGTCCATGGCCGCTGGCGTCAAGTACCAATCATAGAAGCGCTTGGCCTCGCGCTCATTGCGTGCGCCCTTGATGATCGACATGCAGGCCACCTCGTAGCTGGTGCCTTCGGCCGGATAGGTCAGCTCCACCGGAAAACCGCTCTGCTGGGCCGAGATGGTTTCCATGTTGAAGCTGATCGCAAACGTGCTTTCGCCGCGCGCCACCGATTGCAGAGGAGCCGCGCCCGAGCGGGTATAGGCATTGACGTTCGGATGCAGCTTCTTGAGGTACTCGAACGCCTTGTCCTCATTCCAGATCTGGATGAGGCCGGCGATGATCGTGTAGGCCGTGCCCGACGAGTTCGGGTTCGGCATTTGCACCTCGCCCTTGTAGGCCGGGTTGAGCAGGTCTTCCCATGTGCGCGGAACGGCCAGGTTCTTCTTGGCCACAAGCTCGCGGTTGTAGACGATGCCGATCGCGCCGGACGAGACACCTGTGCAATGGCCCTTGGAGGCTTCGTGTGCCTTGATCGCCCATGGGTGCAGGTTTGCCATGTTTGGCGAAACATGAGGTTGCAGCAGTTTCTCTTCCGCGGCCGAGATATGCGTCTCAGCTGACCCCCCGAACCAGATGTCGAGGCGAGGGTTTTGTGCCTCCGCCTTCACCTGGGCCAGGATTTCGCCGGACGATTTGCGCACCATGTTGACCTTGATGCCCGTGTCGCGCTGAAAACCCGTGGCGATGGCCTCGCACCAGTCAGCGGCAGGCGCGCAGATCATGTTGAGTTGGCCCTGCGCCAGAGCGGGCGCACATGATGTGATAAGGGCCAGCGCACCGGCTGCGCGCAGGATGTGTCTGCGGATCATGTCGTTCATCCCTCCCCAGGGAAATATTCTTGATCATCATAAGATGGAGCATTGCGTACTCACAAAACCGGTACCCACTTTTGTGCGCAATGCTCTGGTCGCGCGCGCCGGTCGTTGCCGGCTTGTGCGCGTGTCTTGAGGCGTGATCCCGGCGTGGCCGATTACCTTGGCAATTTACCTGGGCAACGATCCGATCTCGGCATCCCATCTGGCCAGGAGCCGCCGACGTTCGGCTGCTGCTCCATATTTCACGAAGTCGTAGTCCACAAGCTTCATCTTCGAGAGATCGGGCGCGCCGGGCGGCAAGGGAGCATTCCTGTTCGACGGCATCTGCAACTGCTTGCCGATCTCGAAGCCGATCTTCTGCGCGTCGGGTGTCAGCGCCCAATCATAGAACTTGCGGGCATTGGCAACATTGCGCGCGCCCTTGATGATCGACATCGAGCCGATCTCGTAGCCTGTGCCTTCGCAAGGCGTGTTGTAGGCGACCGGGAAACCGGCATTCTTCTCCGTGACGGCATCGTGCACAAACGACAGGGAGATGCCGGTTTCACCACGCGCCACGGCCTTGATCGGGCCAGTGCCGGAGCGGGCATAAGCGTTGATGTTGGCGTGCAGCTCCTTCATGTAGGCGAAGGCCTTTTCTTCGCCCATCAGCTGCACCAGCGTGGCGATGATGACATAGGCCGTGCCCGATGAGTTGGGATTGGCAACCTGAATTTCGCCCTTGTAGGCAGCCTTGGTCAGATCAGCCCAGCAGGCTGGCGCAGGAATGTTCTTCTTGGCCAGCAACTCGCTGTTATAGCCAAAGCCGACAGCGCCCGAATAGACGCCAACCGAACGTCCCTTTGCCGCCGCATACTGGCGCAAGGCCCAAGGCTGGAGCTGGTCATGGATGGCGGACTTGTAGTCGACAGACAGCCCCTCCTCCGCCACGATCAGATGCGGATCGCCCGTGCCGCCAAACCAGACATCGCCGCGCGGGTTCTGCGCTTCGGCACGCAGCTGCGCGAGGGATTCGCCCGAGCCCTTCTGGGTCATGTTGACGGTGATGCCGGTGTCGCGCTGGAAGTTGGTGGCGATGGCCTGGCACCATTCAACCTGGACCGAGCAATAGAGATTGAGCTGGCCCTGAGCCTGCGCAGAGCCTGTGGAAATTGCCGCCGCAACGCCGAAGCCTGCAAGCCACTTGATCGAGATCATCCTTGGAACCCTCTGGTCGTTTTTTATGAACAATTTATGACATTGCTACATGCGCAACGTGAACCTAGCAAGCGCCGTGCGTGCGGGGGATTTGATCCGCGACAATCCAGTGTCATCACCGGCCTTGTGCCGGTGATCTGGATGCAGTCAGCCCCAATGCTTCAACGCATTGAGATGGCCGCCACATGGGCGGCCATGACACTGGAAAAACTGGGCGACACCGACGAAAGACAGCCCTGCGCCGTCAACCCCGCTCGCGGGGATCGAGCGCGTCACGCAGGCCGTCGCCGAGCAGGTTGAAGGACAATACCGTGAGGAAGATGGCGAGACCCGGCCACACCGCCATCCATGGCGCGTTGGTCAGGAAGCGTTGCGCCACATTCAGCATCGAGCCCCATGATGGTGCGGGCGGCTGCTGGCCCAGACCGAGGAAGGACAGGCTGGCTTCGGCGATGACCGCGGTGGCCACCGTGAGCGTCATCTGCACCAGAAGCTGCGGCATCACGTTCGGCAGGATATGCTTCAGCGCGATGCGCCATTTAGGATTGCCGATGGCGCGAGCCGACTCGACATAGTCCTCGACCTTGATGCTGAGCACCTGACCGCGCGTGAGGCGCACGAAAATGGGTGTCGCGGTGATGCCGATGGCGATCATGGCGTTGGTCAGGCTGGGGCCCAGAAAGGCCGCCAGCGCAATGGCCAGGATGAGAAACGGGCAGGCCAACATGGCATCGGTCACGCGGCTGATGATGGAATCAAGCCAGCCCGGCCCATAACCTGCAACCAGGCCCAGCGGCACGCCCAACGCAATCGCAATCCCGACGGAAATCACGCCCGCCGCCAATGACGCGCGGGTGCCGTAGATGATGCGGGACAGAAGATCACGGCCCGACTCGTCGGTGCCGAGCCAGTACAGCAGGGATGGTGCCTTGCGCACGGCGGTCCAGCTCTGTTTTGTCGGATCGTAAGGCGAGATCAGCGGCGCGAACACCGCCATCAGCACCAGAAGCAGAATAATGCCGAGGCCAAACATCGCGCCCTTGCGCTTTTTCAGTCGCCTCCAGGCGCGCTGGCCCGGCGTCTCGGTCATGCTGATCAGGCCTGGCGCGGTGATGACAGTGTCAGACATTACGCCCTCAGCCTCGGGTTGACGAGAATATAGCCGATGTCAGCGAGCAGGTTGAGCACGATGTAAGTGGCGGAGGTGACGAGAACCACCCCCTGCACCACGGCATAATCACGGTTGAACACAGCATCGACGATCAGCTTGCCAAAGCCCGGAATGGTGAAGATCTGTTCTGTGAGCACAGCGCCGGACAGCAACGTGCCGAACTCCAGCGCGCCGAGCGTGATCACCGGCGTCAGTGCATTGCGCATGGCATGGCGGATCACCACGACATTCTCGAACAGGCCTTTCGCGCGGGCCGTGCGGACATAATCCGATGACAGGGCCTGCAGCATGGCCGACCGCGTGTGCCGCATGAGCACGCCGGCGATGGAGTTGCCCAGCACGAACGCGGGCATGATCGTGGTCTTGAAGGACAGCCACGGGTCTTCGAAGGGGCTGACATAGCCTGATGCAGGCAGCCAGCCCAGATGCACCGAGAACAGGAAAATCATCATGATCCCGAGCCAGAAATTCGGCGTCGAGATGCCCCACAGCGAGATGATGTTGACCGCATAGTCCCAGAACGTGTCCTTCTTCACTGCCGAGATGATGCCCGCGGGCACGCCGATCAGGACGGCGATCAGCATCGCCATGCTGGCAAGCTGGAGCGTCACGGGCAGCTTTTGCGCCACCAGTTCCGACACCGAAACCTTCAGCCGCATCGACTCGCCAAGATCACCGGTCAGAACACCTTTGACCCAGTAGACATACTGGACCGGAATGGGCTGATCGAGCCTGTATTGCGCCCTGATTTGCGCGATCACCTCCGGGTCTTTTTCCTCCCCAGCCATGATCAATGCCGGATCGCCGGGCAGCAGTTGCTGCAGCCCGAAGATCAGGATCGAGACGATGATGATCGTCGGGATCAGCTGGACCAGCCGCCGGGAAATCAGCGTGAACACGGGCCGACACCTTGATCTTGCATTGCTGTCGCGAGGCTGTGGCCTTCTCCCCTTGCGGGAGAAGGTGGGCGACGCCCGGTTAAGGGGTTGGTTTGGCCATCCCGCATGATCTCAAGACCCCTCTTCCGCCCTTTGGGCACCTTCTCCCGCAAGGGGAGAAGGACATCACGCAACAATGCTTCCTGAAGCATCACACCTCATCCAACGCTTCACTTCACCTTCAGCCCGATGACCCGCACCAGACCATCCGGCATCTGCTGGTAACCGTCCAGCCGATCGCGATGCGCGATGATGACGATGCGATGATAGAGATACAGCACCGGCACGTCATTGAGCAGTTGCTGGGCTGCCTTCAGATAGACCGCCTTGCGCTCGGCCTGATCGTTTTTGGTGCGGGCCTCGTCGATGGCGGCATCGACCGTGGCATTGGAGTAGCCCGAATAGTTCTGTGGGGCGCCGGTGCGCGAGAAGATGAACAGGTTGCCGTCAGGGTCGGTGCGGCCCGACCATGCCAGCATGTAGGCTTGATACTTGCCATCCTCCGCCTCTTTCAGTGAGGTGGCGAACTCTGTCACCCGGATTTTCATGGCAAACCCGGCTTCCGCCGCCATGGCCTGCATCACCTCCGCCACCTGCCGTGTCTCGGGGTTGTTGGCGACCATGAAATCGACTTCGATGGGGGTCTTCACGCCCGCCTCGGCGATCAGCCGCTTCGCTTTGGCCAGATCGCGCTTCGGCACCGGAAGCGAGGTCTGGAAATAAGGGTTCTCGGGTGAGATCCACTGGTTGCCAGGCTTGAACTCGCCGTTGAACACCACCTGCGAGATCGCTTCGCGGTCAATCGAGGCTTCCAGCGCCTGCCGAACGCGCACGTCAGACCCAAGCGGACCCTTGGCGGCCTCACCCTTGCCGGTGTTGATGGTGACGCCCTGGTAGCCAAGCTCCAGCGCTGTCGCCAGTTTCAGACCGCGCGTCGAGCGAATGTCCTTGATGTCGGTCGCAAGCGCCCGCTCGATCAGGTCAAGCTGGCCGGATTTGAGGTTGGCAAGGCGCACGGTCGAGTCAGCGATCGGCACATAGGTGATCCGGTCGATGTGGACATTGTCCTTGTTCCAGTAGTCGGCGAACTTCTGCACCACGATGCGGTCCTGCTGGACACGTTCGACCAGCGTGTATGGCCCGGCACAGATCGGCTTCTGGCCGAAGCGGTCGCCGGCCTCGCGCGCGGCCTTTGGCGAGACCATCATGCCGGCGCGGTCGGTCAGCTGCGCGATCAGCGGCGAGAACGGGGTTTTCAGCACCAGCCGGAAGGTCAGGGGATCGACCACCTCGACCTTGTCGACCTGCGCCAGTTCCGGCCTGCGGAACGAACCCTGCATCGTCATGTGGCGTTCGATGGAGAATTTCGCGGCCTCTGCGTCAAGCGCTTCGCCATCATGGAACTTGACGCCGGGACGCAGCTTGATCGTCACGGCCTTGCCGTCTGCCGATGTCTCATGGGAGAGCGCCAGTTGCGGCACGACATTCAGCTTGGCATCGATGTCGAACAGCTTGTCGCAGATTGACGAGAACACGATGCGGCCCACATAGGTGCGCCCCAGCGTCGGATCGAGCACATCGGGGTCTTCCGCAAGACCGATGCGGATGCTGGACTGCGCAAAAGCGGCGCTGCCGGTGAGCGCAAGGCCTGATGCCACGAGTGCGCTCGCAAGCATCCATTTCGTCTGGTTTTTCATGATTATTTTCTCCGGTGCGGGCAGTGAATCATGTTTCAAATCAAGGCAAGGCGCGTGCCATGATCATGCGCGCCTTATGACTGATCTGCAAAGGCTGCAATCAACTTTTGCAGGCGCGGATCTGCGATGTCCTCATCGGGAATGATGTTGCCGGCAGGGCCGATCTCGCGCCAGCGGTGACAGGCGATGAAATGAGCGCCATCAGCCTCAAGCTGCGGCACAACCTGGGCGCATTGTTCCACCATGTGCGGGCAGCGCTTGTGCAGATGGCAGCCCGGTGGCGGATTGATCGGGCTCGGCACATCGCCTTCGAGGATCACGCGCTTGCGGCTTCGAGAGGGCGAAGCCACCGGAATGGCAGAGAGCAATGCGCGTGTGTAGGGGTGGCGCGGATCACGGAAGATCGCATCCGCCGGGCCTGTCTCGACGATGCGCCCCAGATACATCACGGCGATATTGTCGGCGATATGCTTCACCACCGCGAGATCATGCGAGATGAACACCAGCGCCAGCCCAAGCCGCTGCTGGAGGTCACGGAGCAAATTGAGGATCTGCGCGCGGATCGAGACATCGAGCGCGGAAACCGGCTCATCGCAGACGATGAGGCGCGGCTCGCCCGCCAGCGCTCGCGCGATGACGATGCGCTGGCGCTGGCCGCCGGAAAACTCGTGCGGATAGCGCTGTGCATGCTCGGGCCTAAGGCCGACAAGCGAGAGCAATTCACTGACCCGTTTGCCACGCCCTGATGCGGGAACGAGTTTGTGCAGGATCAGCGGCTCTTCCAGCGTGTTCCCGACTGTCATGCGCGGATTGAGCGAGGCAAACGGATCCTGGAAGATCAGCTGTGCGTGCCTGCGCATGGCGCGAAGCTCCGCCTCCGGCACGCCAAGCAGGTCGCGCCCATCGAAACGGACCGTCCCCGATGTCGGCTCGATCAGCCTGAGGATGAGGCGGCCCACGGTCGATTTTCCGCAACCGGACTCGCCAACCAGCGCCAGCGTCTCGCCCGCCCTGATGGCCAGATCGATGCCATCAACGGCCTTGACCGTGGAAAGCGGGCGCCCGAGCAGAGAGCGTCGCGCCACGAAATGCTTTGTCAGTCCCCTTGCTTCCAGAAGCGCGCTCATGCCGCCAGCGCCTCCAGCGGCGCTTTCCAGCAGCGGCTGAACTGGCCAGGCGCGGCTTCCAGCAAGGGTGGCACCTCGCTTCGGCACCTGGCATCGGCAAACGGGCAGCGCGGCGCAAACCGGCAGCCTTGCTGAGCCATTGCCATGTTCGGCACGCTGCCGCGAATGGCGGCGAGCTTGTCCTTGCGGGTGTCCAGCCGCGGGATCGAGCCCATCAGCCCCACCGTGTAGGGGTGTTGCGGCATGCGGAAAAGGGCATCGACCGGCGCGCGCTCGACGACTTGCCCGGCATACATCACCAGAACCTCGTCGCAGACCTCCGCCACCACGCCAAGATCATGTGTGATCAGCACGACAGCGGCGCCGGTATCCTCGCGCAACTCGCGAAGCAGATCGAGAATCTGCGCCTGGATCGTGACATCGAGCGCCGTTGTGGGTTCATCCGCGATGATCAGCCTGGGATCACAGGCCAGCGCCATGGCGATCATGGCCCGCTGGCGCATGCCGCCCGAGAGCTTGTGCGGATAGTCGTGAAAGCGCTCTTCCGGCACGGGAATATGCACGCGGCGCAGCATCTCGATGGCGCGGGCCTTGGCCTCGCTGGCCGACACATTGCGGTGTCGCATCACGGCTTCGGTGATCTGTGCGCCAATGGTGTGCGACGGATTGAGCGAGGTCATCGGTTCCTGAAAGATCATCGCCAGCCGGTTGCCGCGCAGATCACGCAAGGCGTGGTCAGGAATGGTCAGCAGATCCTCGCCCTCGAACATGACCCGTCCGGAGATCTCGGCGGTCTTCTTGGGGATCAGCCCCATGGTCGCCAGCGAGGTCACGCTTTTGCCGCAGCCGGATTCGCCGACAATGCCAAGCGTCT
>JANMIB010000239.1:0-4624 GCA_031375605.1 Allobosea sp.
GATGGTCGCGTCGCCAAAATGCGACCCTTCCCCGCCGAACGTATCGCCGGTTTCAAGCTCGATCTTGAGCCGAGCAATGGATTTGGCCAACTCGACCAGATCGAACCTGACACGCTCGAACTGCTCGAACTCCTGTTCCCCGGTCACCGCGCTCTGGAGCTTGCCAATCGCTTCGAGCAGCACATTGGTGTCGGCATTGCGGTTGCGGGCAGCATATTCGCGCAAGAACCATCGCCCACGCGCGGTTTCCATGACAGCCTGCTCGATTGAATCGAAATCAGCCTGCGAAAGATCCGAAAGTGCGCGCGGGTCGTTGCTCATCACAGCCATGCCTGTGGGACATGCAGCCCGACACGAATCGGTGCTGTTGCCCGCATTAATGTCTCGCTAATACCACGGCAGGTGTAAACAAAACCTCCATGACGCATCCCGGCACAGATTCTCGCGCGCGGAGGCCAAGCCCCGCTGTCAGGTTGAGCGCGCTTCAGGCTGCGAATTTTGCGGGCATCGGCATCTATATGCCGTTCATGCCAGCCTGGCTGTCCTATCAGGGCCTGAACGACAAGCAGATCGGCCTGACGCTTGCCATCGGCATGATTGTCAGGATGCTCAGCGCACAGCCTGTCGCCGCGCTGGGCGACAGCCGCTGGGGTGCCGTGCGCGTGCTCGTTGCCCTGCAGACCTTGAGCGCATTCGGCTATCTGCTTTTGCCGTCACTGGTCTCGCCGGTCGCCATCATCTCGGTTATGGCTGTGGTGGCCGTACTCGCGGCTGGCCTCATTCCGCTGGGTGATCATCTGACCACGGCCCATGTGCAGACCAGTCCGAAGCTGGACTTTGCCAGATTGCGGCTGTGGGGTTCGGTTTCCTTTCTGGTCATGAGCATTGTGTCGGGTCTCATGGTGTCGCGCCTGGGGGTCGGCGTTGTGCCCTTCATGTTGTGCGGATGCTGCCTACTGGCCGCAGCGGTGGCCTGGGCGGCGCCAGAGAAAAGATCCGGCTCCAGTGTGAGAAAGGCAACGCTTGAAGGCATCAAAACAGACCCTGAGCGCCTGAAGCTGTTGTGGCTGGCCATCATCGCATCGGCTCTGATCAATGCCAGCCATGCAACCCTGTATGGCTTTGCAACGCTTCACTGGCGCAATCTGGGCATCGACAGCACCATGATCGGCCTGCTCTGGGCGTCGAGCGTGGTGGCGGAGGTTGCCATGTTCTGGTGGTTCGGGCGGCGCGCGGCCGCAAGTCCCACGGCAGCCATGGTCTTCCTCGGCCTGGCCGGAGCAGGCGCGGTGCTGCGCTTTGCGGCCATGCCTTTTGCCACCACCATACCGGCCATTCTGGCCCTGCAGGCCCTGCATGCTCTCAGCTTTGGGGCGCAACTTCTCGGCATCATGGCGCTCATCGCGATGCTTGCACCCCAAGGGCGCGGCGCGCTCATCCAGGGCCGCCTGAGCGCGGTCAATGCCTGCCTGATGGGGGCGGGAACACTGGTTTCCGGCCTGTTCTTTGAGCAGTTCGGCGCGCTGACCTTCCTTGTAATGCTGCCCGTGGCTTTCGCCGGACTCATCGTCCTGATGATCACATATCGCATGGCGCGTCGGGTTCTCCTCGACAATGGAACCTCCGGCACGATAGGTCTGTTACGTGAGGCGGGCTTTTTCCGCGCGCAGACCGAGCCTGAACGATGACCACCACGCTTTCCTCGCCAGGTTTCGAGATCAACGCAGACGGCGATCAGGCCACCATTGTTCTGAGCGGGGACTGGACGCTCGACCACGGACGCCGCCTCGAACACGTGCTGCAGCAATTGCCGGTGAGCCTTGGGCCGATGCGCCGAGCCGCCCTCGACATGCGGGCCATCACGCGTCTTGATACACTCGGTGCACGGGTCATGGACCAGCTCATCCACCAGCTTGGCAGCGATGGCGTCAAGACCGAGATCACGCATGCCTTGCCGACCCACACCAAGCTGATCGAGGCCGTTCGCCACCGGAACACGCCCGTGGTCGCGCCTGCCCGCTCCCGCATTCTCGACATCCTGGTGGATATCGGGCGCACGGTCACGACCGCAGGGCAGGACATGCTGCGCGGCATCAGCTTCATTGGAGAAGTGGTTCTGGCCATTGGCCGGGCCTTTCGCAACCCTGGCAAGTTCCGTTGGGCGGCCCTGGTCAACCAGCTTGAGCAGATCGCCTTCCGTGGTGCGCCGATCATCATCCTGATCACGTTTCTGGTCGGCTGCATCGTGTCGCAGCAGGGG
Organism: Allobosea sp.; assembly: GCA_031375605.1. Classification (GTDB taxonomy): domain Bacteria; phylum Pseudomonadota; class Alphaproteobacteria; order Rhizobiales; family Beijerinckiaceae; genus Allobosea. The sequence goes on from JANMIB010000239.1 coordinate 2,261, forward strand.
ATTTTTCAGCTCAGACGCTTTGGGGCCACCGCTTTCGTGGTCGATCTGGTGGGCATCATCACCTTGCGCGAGCTGGCACTTCTGCTCTGCGCCATCATGATCGCAGGGCGCTCGGGCTCGGCTTTCACCGCCGAAATCGGTTCGATGAAAATGCGCGAGGAGATTGACGCGCTGCGTGTCATGGGCCTCAATCCGGTGGACGTGCTGGTGGTGCCGCGCATCCTGGCGCTCATCATCGCCATGCCGATCCTGACATTCCTGGCGTCGATGGCCGGATTGTTCGGCGCAGGCCTCACCGCCTGGACCTATGGCGGGATCGCCCCGGACACCTTTGTTTCGCGCTTGCAGAGCGTCATCACGTTCAAGCATTTCTCTGTCGGGCTGATCAAGGCGCCTTTCATGGCCATCGTGATTGGCGCGATTGCCTGCATCGAAGGGTTCAATGTGAAGGGTTCAGCCGAATCGCTTGGCCAGCAGGTGACGGCCTCGGTGGTCAAGGCGATCTTCATGGTGATCGTGATCGACGGTCTGTTCGCCGTGTTCTTTGCATCGATCAGGTACTGAACGGCATGGCTGACACAACGCAGATTGCGGCAAGGGCCAAGCCAGAGCCGATCATCAAAGTGTGCGATCTTGTCGTCGGATTTGGCGACAAGATCATCCTCGATGGCCTGTCGCTCGACGTCATGGCCGGCGAAATCCTCGGATTTGTCGGTGGTTCCGGCACAGGCAAATCAGTTCTGACACGGGCCATCCTGGGTCTGGTTGACAAGCGCGCGGGCCAGATCGAGGTGTTCGGCAGCGATCTGGATGCGGCATCAGACATCGAAAAGAGGCAGATGGAGAAGCGCTGGGGCGTGATGTTCCAGCATGGCGCGCTGTTTTCGGCCCTCACTGTGGCGCAGAATATCCAGGTGCCGATGCGCGAATATCTCGACCTCTCGCCTGCGATGATGAACGATCTGGCGGCTTTGAAGATCGAGATGGTCGGCCTTAAGCCTGACGCAGGCGACAAGTACCCGTCCGAGCTTTCCGGAGGCATGATCAAGCGTGCCGCTCTGGCCCGCGCACTCGCGCTGGACCCGGAGATCGTGTTTCTGGATGAGCCGACATCTGGCCTTGATCCGATAGGTGCTGCCGAATTCGACACTTTGATTGGAACCTTGCAACGCACTTTGGGGTTGACGGTCTTCATGGTAACGCACGATCTGGATAGTCTTGCGTCGTCATGTGACCGAATCGCAGCCTTGGCGGACAAGAAGGTCGTGGCAGTGGGCACACTCGCTGAAATGCTGGAATGCCCGCATCCGTGGGTGAAATCTTATTTCCGCGGCGAGCGGGCCCTCGCACGGCTGAAAGGATAGTCGAACTGCCATGGAGACGCGGGCAAACTTTGCTCTTGTGGGTCTGTTCACGCTCGCTGTCCTCGGCGCGGCGTTTGGCTTCGTGTCCTGGTTCTCGGGCCTCGGCGGCACAGCTGACCGGCGTGAGATCAGGATCGTGTTTTCGGGCTCCGTCACGGGGCTGACGCGTGGCTCCAGCGTGCTGTTCAACGGGTTGAGGGTTGGCGAGGTCAAGGACATCCAGCTCTTTCCGGATGATCCGACATCTATATTTGCAGTGGTCGACGTCGCTGGCACCACGCCCGTCCGCGAGGACACCCGCGCCCGCATTGAGTCGCAAGGCCTGGCAGGGGTTGTGGCCATCCAGCTACTCGGCGGCAAGCCCACAGCGCCGCCGCTGCTCGCCAAGGGCGGACAGCCACAGCCCACGATCATCGCCGAACGCTCCGAAGTGCAGGATCTGCTTGAAACCGTGCGCAATGTGGCGCGGCGAACCGATGACCTGTTCGAGCGGCTTGGGCGACTCGTTGATGACAATGACCAATCCATTGCCAACACCCTCAAGAACGTCGAAAAATTTTCCGGTGCTCTCGGTGACAACGCCGAAGGCATCAGCAAGATGCTGGCCAGCATCTCGACAGCTGCGGAACGCGTCGGGCCATTAGCTATTCAACTCGAGCAGTTCAGCCGCGATATTTCCGCCATCGCACGCCAGGTCGACATCACGAAGTTCAACCGCAGCCTTGAGAACATCGACACCTTCACGACGGCTCTGGCTGGCGGATCGGGCGATGTCGCCAAGACACTGCAATCGGTGGCCGGCATCACCGACAAGCTCAATCGCGCGGCTGACCAGGTCGAGGGCGTGCTGAAGGGCGCGCAGGCCTTCCTGGGCTCCGCTGCCGGGGGCGAAGGCCAGGGCGCTTTCGCGGATGTCGGTGCGGCGGCGCGGGCCATCAGGGCGCTGGCGGACAATCTCGACAAGCGCACCGCCGAGATCACCACGGGCATCAGCCGTTTC
>JANMIB010000250.1:0-6686 GCA_031375605.1 Allobosea sp.
TAGCCCGCCGTGGTGTGCAGCACGCCCTTGGGCCGCCCCGTGGAGCCGGACGTGTAAAGGATGAACAGGGGGTCTTCCGCCTTCATTTCTGCGGGCGGACAATGCGCCGTGACCTTGGCGGCTTCCTCGTGATACCAGACATCGCGGCCATGGTGCATCGCGATGTCACCGCCCGTGTGCCTGATGACGATGACCTTCTTGATGCCGCCCTTGACCTTCGGATCAGCGACATCGACGTTCTTCTTGAGGTGCACCGGCTTGCCGCCGCGCAAGCCCTCATCGGCGGTGATCACGACCTTTGAATCGCAATCCTCAATGCGGTTCGAGAGCGAATCCGGCGAGAAACCACCAAAAACGATGGAATGCACAGCGCCGATGCGAGCGCAGGCCAGCATGGCATAGGCAGCTTCAGGGATCATCGGCAGATAGATGGTGACAGCATCGCCCTTCTTCACGCCCTGCGCCTTCAACACATTGGCGAAGCGGCAGACATTCTCGTAAAGCTCGCGATAGCTGATGTTCTTCGAGACACCCGGATCGTCGCCTTCCCAGATGATCGCCGTCTGGTCGGCACGTGTCGGAAGGTGGCGGTCGATGCAGTTGTACGAAACGTTGGTGATGCCATCCTCGTACCAGGCAATCTTCACCTTGCCGGGCTTGTAGGACACGTTCTTGACCTTGGTGTAGGGCTTGAACCAGTCGATGCGCTTGCCGTGCTCGCCCCAGAAGGCATCCGGATCATTGATCGACGCGGCATACATCTTCTCATAACCAGCCTGATCGACATGGGCACGTTTGGCCCAGGCGGCTGACACCGGATAAAGCTTCTCAGACATGGTTCTTCCCCGTGACATGGGCCGCTTGTGACCGAAACGGGCATGCCCGATCTCGCGCACGGCGCTCTTTCGATCCTTCATGGCTATACGCAAGGTGATGCTCCGGCAAGTCTCGGCGGCATCCCACTTTTGGCCATCCCACTTTCGGCTGAGATGACAGACGGCACGCCGCAATGGTCTGGAGATTGCCACAATCATGACGTAACGTCATGATTGCACGGAGAGGAGAAGCCGATGTCGCGGAATATCTGCATTTTCTCGGATGGAACAGGCCAGGCCGGAGGCGCGAACCCTGTGGACTGGACCAGCGTTTACCGGCTCTTCGTCAACACGCGCGAGCCTGAGCATCCTGGCCAGCCGTTCGACCAGATCTGCTTTTACGACCCCGGCATCGGTTCTGATCCCGACCAGCAGGAAGAACCGTCGCTCTGGTCCGGCATCAGCCAATGGATTGCAAAGGCCACCGGTGCGGGAATCGCGCGCAACATCGTTGATTGCTACACGGCCCTGCTGCTGACCTACGAGCCGGGAGACCGCGTTTTCCTGTTCGGTTTCAGCCGTGGTGCCTACACCGCCCGCAGTGTCGGTGGCGCACTTGCATTGTGCGGCGTGCCGCCCGGACTGCCAAAGGTTGTCCGCTGGTCAGACCTGCGCCCTAGGCTGAATGACCCGGTCGTCAGGGCCATTGCCGAAGATGCCGTTCGCAACGTCTACATGACCTATCACGACGATGTGCTGCGCCTGCAGAAAGCAGAGGAATTCAGGGCGAAGCATCGCTCGGAAGCCCTGCCGCCCTTCTTCATCGGTGTGTGGGACACCGTGCGTGCGCTTGGCTGGCAGGTCACGGATTTTGCCAGATTTGGCCGCCACCGTTTTCATGATGCCACACTCAACCCGAAGGTCGACCATGGCCGGCATGCGATGGCCATCGACGAGAACCGCAAGGTGTTTTCCCCTGAACTGTGGGATCAGTCGACGCTTTCACCTGCAAACCGGGACCAGATCAAGCAGATCTGGCTGGCAGGTTGCCACAGTGACATCGGCGGCGGCTATGGGCTGAGAATGGGCCTGACCGACCTTGCGATGGCGTGGATGGCCAGCGAGGCGATGGCGGCCCGCGACCGTGTGCCGAACCCGCTTCGCACGCCCGGCTTCACCGGCCTCAGGGTCAATTCCGGCTTGCTGCGGGAACTGGACCTGGATCAGCTTGGTGTCCAGCATGACCCGCGCGCTTCGCTCATGGGCAAGCTGTGGTGGCCCGGAACGCGGGAGGACTACACGTCCGCCCCCGAACTGGCGGGAGCCGCCATCACTCAACCCACCTTGCCGGATCGCTTCGAGGCGGCCGCGATGCCTGTCGATGACGACATGCAGCCATACCGGCCCGAAGCGATGCGTTCACATCCCGATTATGGCGGGTACTATGTGTGAATGACCACAATCACATCACAACCTTGCCGGTATCTCCCATGTCTGTCTTGACGCCGGTTGTGGCCGTCACAAGCATCTTGAGGCCTGCGATGAGGCGGTTGGGGCCGTTCCAGTAATCAGCTTCGGAAGGTTCGAAGGCCAGCAGCACCATGCGCGGATCGTCCGGGCCGTCGAACCACTGCTTCATCATCGGGCTCCACAACTCGTTCAGTCTGGCCTTGTCATCGAAGACCGACACGGAACCTGCGAGCGAGACATACCAGTTGCTCGCGCTGTTCTGGAAGGTCAGCGTGACAGGCGTGTCATCGCCCAGATCCTGCATCTTGCCTGATGTGCGATCGGTCACGAACCAGATCACCCCGTCATCCCGCCTTGCCATGGGTGCCATCGGGCGTGAGCGGATGACGCTGTCATCGAGATTGGCAAACATGCAGACGTTTTCGCCGTCGATCAGTTTCCAGATGTCATCGGATGTATAGGTGGCTTCGGCCATCATGGGCCCTCCAGTTGAAAAAGACATGCTCCTTCAACCTTTGCGCGGCTGTTTGGTTCCGATTGAGACAGCGCGCGCGCCAGAGAGGCAGCGGCCTCACGCCTCCGGCGGCGGCAGGAAATCGACCTCATGCCTGGCCGACAGCGCCACGACCTCTGCCGGGTTCTGGTTCGGCATGGCGTGGATCGCCCAGAACAGGTCATAGAGGCGGCGCGTTGGCGCAACCCAGAACAGGCACTTCACGGTGTCGTCTGTCTTGTTGGAGATGCCATGAGGCAGGCCTCTTGGCATCCGGATCAGGTCGCCCGGCCCGGCTGTGATGTCGTTGCCATCCAGCATCAGTTCAAAACGCCCTTCGAGCATGTAGATGAACTCGTCCTGCGTCGGATGGATGTGGGGCGGCACGAATGTCCCTGGCGGGAAGGTCGCGTGCCAGGCGAAAGAATCCGCCGACAATTGCTTGGGCACATAGGTCTGGCCCAGAATGTTCCAGGCGACGCCATCAAGGCTGTCGCCAGCGCGGGTTATGCCGGGAGCCATGGTCATGGCATATTCTCCTTCAGATGATCATGATGCAGGGCACCGCCCTAGATGTGGAGATAGCGGTCTTTCAGGACCGGGTCAGACGTCAACTGGGCGGTTGATCCTGTCCATACCACCTTGCCCTTCTCGATGATGACGTGGCGGTCGGCGAAGGCGGCCAGCGCATCGACGTTCTTGTCGATGACGAGAATCGCCTCGCCATCATGCTTGAGCTGTTTCAGGCAATCCCAGATCTCCTGCCTGATCAGGGGTGCCAGCCCTTCAGTGGCCTCATCAAGGATGACCAGCTTGGGATTGGTCATCAGGGCGCGGCCGATCGCCAGCATCTGCTGCTCTCCTCCGGACAGCTGGTTGCCCATGTTGAGCCGCCTCTCCTTCAGGCGCGGGAACAGCGCGTAAACCGTGCGTAGTGTCCAGCGGGCAGCACCAAAGCGGGCCGCAGCCGTGGCGACCAGGTTTTCCTCGACCGACAGGGTCGCAAAGATCTGCCGCCCTTCCGGCACAAGCCCGATGCCCTTCTGCGCAATCACGTGCGGGGCGCGGCCCGTGACGTTCTCGCCCTCGAAGCGGACCTCGCCTGCACGCGGCTTGATGAGGCCCATGATCGAGCTGACCGTGGTGGTCTTGCCCATGCCGTTGCGGCCCAGCAGCGTGACGACCTCACCTGCCGAGACCGTGAGGTCGATGCCGAACAGCGCCTGGCTTTCGCCATAGAAGGTCTGGAGGCCAGCGACACTCAGCATCAGATCGCTTCCTCGCCGAGATAGGCGGTCCGCACGTCGCGGTTGTCGCGGATGGCTTGTGGCGCTCCTGACGCGATGATCCGTCCGTAAACCAGCACCGACACGCGGTCTGCCAGCGCGAACACCGCGTCCATGTCGTGCTCGACCAGGATGATCGTGGTGCGCCCCTTCAATGTGTTCAAGAGGCCGATCAGCGCCTCGCTCTCCTCGCGCCCGGTTCCTGCCAGCGGTTCGTCGAGCAGCATGACCTTTGGCTCTGCCGCAAGCGCGATGGCCAGCTCAAGCTGGCGCTTTTCGCCGTGCGAGAGCAAGCTGGCACGAACCTGCATGCGGTGCTCAAGCCCGACTTCCGCCAAGGCCGCACGGGCCGGACGATTGAGGCTTTCTTCGCCGGAGGCATCACCAAAGAACCTGAAACTGGAACCCGAGCGGGCCTGCACAGCAAGCGCCACGTTCTCGATCACCGAGAAGCCGGGAAGGATCGAGGTGATCTGGAAGGAACGGACCAGGCCCAGATGGGCACGCCTCGCCATGCTGGCTGAGGTGATGTCCTGACCTTCAAGCAGGATGCGGCCCCTGTCCGGCGCGACAAGCCCGGAGATCTGGTGGATCAGCGTGGTTTTGCCGGCCCCGTTCGGGCCGATGATCGCATGCAGCTCATCAGGCGCGAATGACAGCGACACATCGTCTGTGACGACCAGTGCGCCATAGGCCTTGTTCAGGTTAACAAGCGACAGGACGGGCGCACGCGTCATCGCTTGCCTGCGCCCCTGCCAGCCAGAAGACACGCCAGCCAGCCGGGCCAGCCGGCAAGGGCCGATGCAAGGCGCGGGAAACGCTGGATGGCCCCCAGCATGCCGCCACGTGCAAACAGCGCCACCAGCACCAGCATGGGGCCGAAGATCATCTTCCAGTGCTCGGTGAAGCCAGAGAGCCATTCTTCCAGGAACAGCAGCGCAGCAGCGCCAATGATAGCCCCGTGCAGCGAGCCGATGCCGCCCAGAACAACCATCACGATCAGCTCGCCAGAGCGCTGCCAAGTCATGTAGGCAGGGCTGACAAACTGCGTCTGGTTGGCCAGCAGAAACCCGGCAAGCCCGCACACGGCACCCGCGAGCACATACATCACGAGCTGATGCCGAAACAGCGAGAAGCCGATGGCCTCCATCCTGACGGCATTCTCCCGTGCCCCGCGGATCACGCGGCCAAAGCGCGAGCGAACCACGAGGCGACACAGGAGATATGTGCCGATCAGCAGGCCCAGCACGACATAGTAAAATGCCCGGTCGCCCTTGATCCACGCAAAGCCTGCAAGCGTCGAGCGGACCTGCAACGTCATGCCGTCATCCCCGCCATAAGCCGCAAGCGACACCGCCAGAAAAAACGCCATCTGCCCGAAGGCCAGCGTGATCATGATGAAATACACGCCCTTGGTGCGCAGCGAGAGCGCGCCCGTGACAAAGGCGAAAAAGCCCGAAGCGAGGATCGCGGCGGGAAGCTGGATCGCGGTATCGTGGAAACCATGCGCCCCGAGAATGCCGACGGCATAAGCACCAATGCCCAGGAAAGCGGCATGCCCGAACGAAACCAGCGCGCCATAGCCCAGGATCAGATCAAGCGAGACAGCCGCGATGGCAAAGACCATCACCCGCGTCGCCAGCGACAGCACATAACTTTCCGCACCGAGGCTTGCCGCCACCGGGATCAGTGCAAAACCCAGGAACAGCGCCATGGCAATGCCTTCGCGCGCCAGCAGGAAGCGGCCGGCGGCAACCTTTGTCCCGTCATCGGCCGGGGACGGAACAGGCGCGGGAAGGCTCATCGCTTGGCCGGGAACAGACCGGCAGGCCTGAAAAACAGGATCGCCGCCATCAGGATGTAGATCAGCATGGGGGCAAGCGCCCGCCCGGTCTGCGCTGCGGCGGAGGGGTCCATCACGGCGCGCAGCAGCACCGGCCCGAACGAACGGCCAAGCGTGTCGACCAGCCCCACCATGATGGCCGCAACGAACGCGCCTCGGATGGAGCCGATGCCCCCGATCACGATCACCACGAACGTCAGGATCAGGAGATTGTCGCCCATGCCAGGCTCGACCGACAGGATGGGGGCCACCATCGCCCCTGCAAAACCGGCCAGCATCGCGCCGAAGCCGAACACGATCATGAACAGCCTGCCAATGTCCACGCCGAGCGCGGACACCATGGGCGCGTTCGCGGCGCCTGCCCGCACCAGCATGCCGATGCGGGTGCGGCTGACCATGACGCCCAGCAGCACCGCGACGGCAAGCCCCGAGCCGATGATCGCCAGCCTGTACACCGGATAAAGCAGCCCATCCATCAGCCTGATCGACCCCGACAGGATTTGCGGGATTTCCACGCTGAGAGGCGCCGCGCCCCAGACCACCTTCACCGCCTGGTTGAGGAACAGGATGATGCCGAATGTCACGAGCACCTGATCAAGGTGATCGCGCCCGTAAAGATGACGGAAGATCAGGATCTCCAGAAACCAGCCGAAGGCCAGCGCCGTGGGAAGCGCCAGCATCAGCCCGAGGAAAAAATTGCCCGTGAGCGTCGAGAACATGGCGGCGAGATAAGCCCCCACCATGTATTGCACGCCATGGGCGAGGTTGATGAAATCCAT
>JANMIB010000098.1:0-9009 GCA_031375605.1 Allobosea sp.
CATCGCTGCCCTGCGCTTGGCCAACATGGCATCGTTCTCCAGCTTCTGCCGCTCGGCCTCCAGCTTCGCATGCTGCTCGACCAACGTTTTCAGCACATCTGTCGGCCCCTTGTTCAGGCGCGCGCCGATGGCCTTGATCTCGGCTTCAAGCGCCTTGTTGCGGATGGTGATGGCCATGTGCATCGCCTTTCATCATTGGCATGCAGCATAGCTGCATATGCTGCATGCAGCAATCCCGGCGCATGATGGCCTTCGGGAAACACATGGCCGTCAGCAGCTTTTGCCGCGATTTTGCACTTCCAGCTTTGGCAGAAATCGCTAGCCTTGTGCGCAACAAGAACACGCGATCTCCAGGGGAATACGCCGATGGCCAAGAAGTCCGCACGCCGCATCAAGCCAAGCCAGTTACGCTCGAAGGCGTGGTTCGACAATCCGGACAACATCGACATGACGGCGCTCTACATCGAGCGCACCATGAACTTCGGGCTGTCGCGGCAGGAGTTGCAATCAGGTCGCCCGATCATCGGGATCGCGCAGACAGGTTCGGACATCGCCCCCTGCAACCGTCACCATATCGAGCTGGCTCACAGGGTACGCGACGGCATTCGCGAAATGGGCGGTGTGCCGTTCGAGTTTCCGATCCATCCGATCCAGGAAACCTGCAAGCGGCCCACTGCGTCACTGGACCGGAACCTGCAGTATCTCAGCCTGGTGGAAATCCTTTACGGTTACCCGCTGGACGGCATCGTGCTGACCACGGGCTGCGACAAGACCACCCCGGCACAGATCATGGCGGCTGCGACAGTCGATATTCCGGCCATTGCCCTGTCTGGCGGGCCGATGCTGAACGGCTGGCACAATGGCGAGCGCACAGGCTCCGGCACGATTGTCTGGAAAGCAAGGCAGATGCACGCGGCCGGAGAGATCGACAATGCCGGTTTTGTCGAACTGATCGCCTCGTCCGCCCCGTCGGCAGGCCATTGCAACACAATGGGCACGGCATCGACCATGAACTCGTTGGCCGAGGCGCTGGGCATGTCATTGCCGGGTTGCGCGGCGATACCCGCGCCATACCGCGACCGCTACGAGATGGCCTATCTGACCGGCAAGCGCATCGTGGAGATGGTCTGGGAGAATCTGATTCCCTCGAAAATTCTGACGCGTGCGGCTTTTGAGAACACGATCGTGGTCAATTCTGCGATTGGCGGCTCGACCAACGCGCCGGTCCACATCAATGCCATCGCGCGCCATATCGGCGTCAGGCTCGACAATGACGACTGGGAAAAGCACGGCTACGATGTGCCGCTTCTGGTCAACCTTCAGCCTGCCGGCGAGTATCTCGGCGAGGAGTACTACCGCGCAGGCGGTGTGCCAGCCGTCGTCAACGAACTGATCAAGGCTGGCCTGATCAACAACACCGCCATCACCGTCAATGGCAAAACGCTGCACGACAATTGCAAGGGCCGCGACACCCTCGATGAGCGTGTGATCAAGTCTGTGGCCAAGCCGATGCGCAAGCAGTCCGGTTTCCTGAACATGAAGGGCAACCTGTTCGACTCGGCCATCATGAAGACCAGCGTCATCACCACGGAGTTTCGCGAGCGCTATCTCGAAAACCCGAAAGACCCGATGGCGTTCGAGGGTGTGGCCGTGGTGTTCGACGGCCCGGAGGATTACCACAAACGCATCGATGACCCGTCATTGAAGCTTGATGCCAGCACCATGCTGTTCATTCGCGGCGTCGGGCCCATCGGCTATCCAGGCGCTGCGGAGGTTGTGAACATGCGTCCGCCATCCTACCTGATCAAGCAGGGCATCAACGCGCTGCCCTGCATCGGGGATGGCCGCCAGTCTGGCACGTCGGGTTCGCCCTCCATCCTCAATGCCTCGCCGGAGGCTGCGACCGGCGGCGGGCTGGCACTGCTGAAAACCGGCGACAAGGTGCGGATCGACCTCAACAAGCGCACCGCCAACATCCTGATACCTGATGATGAACTGGCAGAACGGCGCGCGGCCCTCAAGAAGGCAGGTGGCTACAAATATCCGAAAAGCCAGACGCCGTGGCAGGAAATCCAGCGCGGCATGGTCGATGAACTCAGCCACGGCATGGTGCTGAAACCCGCGGTCAAATATCAGCGGATCCACAAGACCAAGGGGATTCCAAGAGATAACCACTGAGTAGCGATCATCACCGAGCAGCAACAGTTATTGAACAGGGACGTTCGAAGGCCAGCACCCATGCCCATAGAAGGTCTCTCGCACATCACATTGATCGTCTCTGATCTGGAGCGGATGGCACGGCTGATGCGTGTTGTCTTGGGAGCCACCGTCACCTATTCCTCCGGCAATGAGACATTCTCCCACACGCGGGAGATGTTTTTCGATGTGGGCGGTGTCTGGGTGGCGGTGATGGAGGGCGAACCATTGCCAAGCCGCACCTACAACCACATCGCCTTCAAGATCCCGGATGAGGAATTCGATGTTTATCTGCTCCGGGTGCGCAATGCAGGCGTGGACATGAGGGAGCCCCGCGCCCGTGTCGAGGGTGAAGGCCGGTCCATCTATTTTCATGATTTCGACAATCACTTGTTTGAACTTCACACGGGCACGCTTTCCGCGAGACTGGCGCGCTATGCCAGAGGAAGGCCACCATCATGAATCAGACCGAGCGCGTCACCGCATTTCGGCAACTGCATGAGAGCGGCTGTTTCGTCATGCCAAATCCATGGGATACTGGCTTGGCACGATGGCTCAGGGCGAAGGGATACAAGGCTCTGGCAACCACAAGTGCCGGTTTTGCCTTCACACTCGGCCTCGCGGACCAGGATGTTCCGTTTGAGGTGATGCTGGCTCACATTTCGCAGATGGTGGCGGCCGTTCCTGACATCCCCATCAATGCCGATTTTGAGAATGGCTATGCCGATGCACCTGCAGATGTCGCGGCAAATGTGACGGCTTGCGTCAGAACTGGTGTGGCGGGCCTCTCCATAGAAGACGCAACAGGCCGCAGCGCAGACCCGCTTTATCCATTCGCCCTCGCGGTCGAGCGCATCCGTGCCGCCCGCGCTGCCATCGATGCAACCGGGTCCGGCGTACTGTTGACCGCGAGAGCCGAAGGCGTGTTGGTGGAAGGCACCTTAGCCTTGCCTGATGTCCTGGGCCGGATCAGCGCCTTCGCTGATGCTGGCGCGGATGTGCTCTATGCACCTGGTCTCAGAACAGCCACGGAGTTCGCTGCAGTTGTTGAAGCCGCGAAGGGCAAACCCGTCAACGGGCTCGTGTTTGGCGATCTAGGACATTCGGTTGCAGACCTGTCGGCACTGGGCATCCGGCGCATCTCGATCGGGGCGGCCATGGCGCGCGCAGCCTGGGCCGGATTCATGAAGGTCGCAGACGAGATTGCTGAAAATGGCACCTTCACGGGCTTTGCTGACAATCCCCGCACATCGCCGCTCAACGGCTTCTTTCGTGATGACCTGAAGGCCCGCTCATGACGACGCAACTGCTGATCAAACCGGGAGAACCAGGCGATGCCGTGCTGTGGAGCATTGATGCCCGCGGATTGAAGCATGCCACGGATGCCGACGACATCGGCCTGCCGGACGAATTGGCAGACCGTATCGAAGAATGGATCGATGCGTTCGACGCCGTCCATGACCCTGATGTGCCGGGCGCGCGCAATTTCTCAGGCGACATGGAGCGGCGCGCCTTCGTGGCGGAAGGCCACGCCATAGCGGCCGCCATTCGGGACGAACTTGGCGAAGACTGGCTCATCACCGTTGATTTTGCCCCCTGGGAAGGCGGCCTGTCGTGATGCCTGATCTTCAGACCTGGCAGCCTTGCCCTCGCCCGGAACGCGTGGTGATCGAAGGGCGCTGTGTGCGGCTGGAACCGCTCGACAAGGCCCTCCATGGCGATGGCTTGTTCAAGGCTTCGATGGCTGAGGGCGCTGATGATCGCTTTCGCTACCTGTTCGAGGCCCCGATGCCGCGACCGGATTTCGACAACTGGCTGGCAAAAGCCCAGGCAAGCTCCGATCCGATGTTCTGGGCCGTGATCGACACGCGGACGGGGCGCACCGAGGGACGGCAGGCGCTGATGCGGATCGACGCAAGTCATGGCGTCATCGAGATCGGCAACATCCTGTGGGGACCGGCCATCGCCCGCTCGCGCGCAGCCACAGAAGCGCTGTACTTGTTCGCGCTCCACGCCTTCGAGACTTTGGGCTATCGCCGGTTCGAGTGGAAATGCAACAATCTCAACGAGCCTTCCAAGCGGGCCGCGATCCGTTTCGGGTTCACATTTGAAGGCATTTTCCGTCAGCACATGGTCGCAAAAGGTCAGAACCGGGATACAGCGTGGTTTGCGATCACTGATGCCGAGTGGCCAGCCATCAAGGCGCGCTTCGGTGTATGGCTCGATGCTGCGAACTTCGATGCGCAAGGGCAGCAGAAAAAACGGCTCGAGGCGTGCTGAGCCAGGCGCAGATGCCATCAGGCCCAGACGACGGGCTGCATGTCCTTGTCCATCAGCCACGTATTGGCACGGCTAAAAGGTCTTGATCCCAGAAAATCACCTTTTGCCGCGAGTGGCGACGGATGCGCGCTTTCAATCACGAGGTGCCGGGGGTCGATCAGGTCGCGCTTTGCCCGCGCCTTGTCGCCCCAGAGCATGAACACGGCCGCACGCGCCTTGGTACTGACAGCTGAGATGATCTCGTCGGTCAGCGCCTGCCATCCAAGATTGAGATGACTGCCAGCCTTGCCAGCCTCGACACTGAGCGCCGTGTTCAGGAGGAGCACGCCTTGTTCGGCCCATCGGGTCAGGTCACCGGAGGCTGGCGGTGCAGCACCAAGATCATCGCCCACCTCGCGGAAGATGCGCTTCAAAGAGGCCGGTAGCTTGCCCTCGCCCCTGAATGAAAAGGCGAGCCCGTGGGCATGGCCTTGGGTCGGATAGGGATCTTGCCCGAGAATTACGACCTTGACGGCAGCGGGGCTCGCGAAGGTCAGCGTGGCATAAATCTGATCAGCAGGCGGGAAAACGCTCCTGGCGGCACTTTCAACATCATCCAGCCTTGCCGCCATGCGCATCGCTGACCCGTCCCGGAAGAACGGCACATTCCGCCAACCTGCGCTGGCGGGATTGTCGAGGAAATCATGAAGGGCGGCCCGATGCGCGCCCATCAGTTTCGCGTGGTGACACGGCCCTCTATCTTCGCGGTGATCTGGCCAAGCTTGCGCGCATGGATCATGACATCGTTCGCCGTCAGCTTGCCCTGAACGTCAAGATCGCGCCCCCCAGTCGGCGTGAGGGCCGTGTAGCCATCGCCGCCGCGCAACATGAAGTCATTGGTCGCCACCCGGTACGTCCTCGTCTCATCGAGCGGTGCGCCACCGACCATGATCGAGACGATGCGTGATCCTGATGCAGCTTTCGGGTCATAGACCACGGTGATGCCTGACACTTGAGGAAAACGCCCGCCGCGCTGCTCGACCTGACTGACACCGTTCTCCAGAGCGGCGCGGACGGCCTTGCCGGTCACTTCGGTGATCACGTTGCGGTTGCCAAAGGGCAATTCGCTGAGAATATCGCGCCGCGTCAGCTTGTGGCCAGCAGGATACTGCTTGTTGGCGCGGATGCCTCCCCCGTTGGTGATGGCGATCTCGGCACCGGATGCTTCGCGCATGGCATCCGCGATCAGATTGCCGAAAGCGGTCTCGCCCGAGCGCACGGAGGCGGTACGGGTGTCGAGTTCGACAGCCAGGGTTGCCACATCGACATCCAGCTCCCGCGACAATTCGCCCTCGTAGCGTTTCACGATGGTCAGCATGTCCGGATCAGGCGTCACGGCCCGGCTGTCATTGACCCTGAAGGTGGGTGTCCACATTACCTGCCGGGCAGCACCCTCCCCCGTGATATTCACTGTCAGGTCGATGGCAGTGACATAGTTGCCCTCCTCGTTGGACTCGACCATCACCGTCCGGCCATCATACGCGATGGCGAGGTCGTGGTCGTGCCCGGACAGGATGATGTCGACAAGCCGCGAGCGCATGATCTCGTTATCGACCCGGCGGTCCGTATGCGTGACGGCCACCAGAAGGTCCGCACCGGCGGCCCGCAACTCGCGCGCCTGCGCCCTCAGCGTGTTCATCACGGACAGGAACCTGATGTCGCCCGAGCTTGAGACCTGCGGTGTGTTTTCCAGTGTCAGGCCGACAACACCGAGCTTGACCCCGCCAAGTTCGAAAATCTGGCTGTCCTTGTGTCCAGGCAGCATATTTCCGGCCACATCACGCACATTGGCAGCAAATGTCGGGTAATTCTGCTCGGAAATGCGCTTAGCATAAACCTCCTTGCCGAAGTCAAACTCATGGTTGCCCGGCACGAACACGTCGATGCCGAGCTTGTTCTGCATCTCCACAATATGCGCGCCCTGATCAAAACCGGACATCAGCGATGGCGAGTAGCAGTCACCTGCATGGGCGAACAGCAGAGGCACGCCGCGCGCCCTCTCCTGCTTGACGATGGCCGCCAGACGGGCATAGCCACCACGCCCACGCTCCTCGCCCAGCTTGTAGATGTCGTTGACCAGCAGAAGTGTCAGGCGAGGCTGCGGCGCTTGCGCGCGGGCACCCGTTGCGGCGGCGGTCGCAGCGCCAGTCACCGCCAGCAGACCAAGGGCCTTGCGGCGTGTCAGATCCGTCCGCATCAGGTCATTCATGGCACGCTCCAGCTTGGATTTTGAACAATTGCCATATCATCCGATTCTGGCGATGCGCCGTAAAGTCCTTAAATTCGCGACATGCCGATGACGCTTTTGCGATGTGGGTTGGCGCACATAAAACTGGACGTCGTCCAGACACAATGACAATACCGAGCCGGATTGCGGATCGATACGCCATGAACATCAATGTTCCGCCTGGAACGCATACAAGCCCGGTCAAGCTGCCGGCTGACCACCGGCCCGTGAAGGCTGGTCGCGTCGGCGTGCTTCTGATGAATCTTGGCACGCCGGAGGGCACTGACTTCTGGTCGATGCGCCGCTACCTGAAGGAGTTTCTGTCCGACCGCCGTGTGATCGAGACATCGCGCTGGATTTGGTGGCCGATCCTGAACCTGATCATCCTGACCATCCGGCCGGGCAAAAAGGGCAAGGACTACGAGACGATCTGGAACAAGGAGCGCAATGAAGGCCCCTTGAAAACCATCACCAGGAGCCAGGCCGAGCAGCTTCAGGTTAGGATGCGGGAGCTGACCGGGGACAAGGTCGTTGTCGACTGGGGCATGCGTTACGGGTTTCCGGACGTGAAAAGCCGCTTGCAATCGCTTCTGGATGAGGGTTGCGACCGTATCCTGCTGGTTCCACTGTATCCGCAATATGCCGCACCCACCTCTGCCACGGCCTGCGATCAGGCCTTCAAGGCTCTGATGGAGATGCGCTGGCAGCCTGCCGTCCGCGTGTCGCCACCCTACCATGATGATCCGGTCTATATTCGGGCGCTGGCTGACACGATCCGCAACAAGCTCGCCAGGCTAGATTTCGAGCCGGAGGTGGTCCTGTGCTCGTTCCACGGTTCGCTCAAAGACTACCTGTTGAAGGGCGACCCGTATTATTGCCATTGCCACAAGACCTGGCGACTGCTGCTGGAAGAACTGGGCTGGCCTTCAGACAAGCTGCAGATGACCTTCCAGTCCCGCTTTGGCCCCGATGAGTGGCTGAAGCCCTATACGGACGAGACGGTAGAGGCGCTGGCGAAGCGTGGCGTCAAGCGCATGGCGATCATCGCGCCTGGCTTTTCGGCTGACTGCCTGGAGACGCTCGAGGAGCTTGATGTCGAGAACCGCGAGATCTTCATGGAGCATGGCGGCAAGCGCTTTGCCTATATCCCATGCTTGAATGATTCCCCCGAAGGCATGTCCGTCATCCAGGCCATTGCCGAGCGGGAACTGAAGGGCTGGCTGTAACCGCCCCCTTGCGCTCAGTTGCCGCAGGGGCCACCTTGCGCTGCATGAACAGCGGCTTTCTGGAGCGACGCCCGTCGCTCGCTGGGTTCATGTGGGTTGACACATGCCTTTCACCCTGTCCGGATTTGAAATCGCGATCATTGTCCTTGTCGCCCTCGTGGTCTTTACCATCGCGCGCGGCGTCCGGATCGTGCCGCAGGGATACAACTTCACCGTCGAAAGTTTTGGGCGCTATTCGCGCACGCTGGGTCCGGGCCTCGGGCTGATCATCCCGTATGTCGAACGCATCGGCCACAAGATCAACGTGATGGAGCAGGTGCTCGACGTGCCAAGCCAGGAGGCCATCACCAAGGACAATGCCGGGGTCAAGATCGACGCCGTGGCCTTTTTCAACATTCTTGACGCAGCCAAGTCCTCCTACGAGGTGTCGTCGCTTGAACAGGCGCTGGTGACGCTGACAATGACCAATATCCGGACCGTGGTCGGCTCGATGGCGCTCGATGAACTGCTGTCGCACCGCGACGAGATCAATGAAAAGCTCCTGCGCGTGCTGGATGCGGCGGCCTCGCCCTGGGGCGTCAAGGTCAACCGCATCGAAATCCGTGACATCCTGCCGCCCGCCGACCTGGCCGAGGCCATGGCCCGCCAGATGAAGGCCGAGCGCGAGAAGCGCGCCAATATCCTGGAAGCAGAAGGCAAGCGCGCCGCCGACATCCTGCGGGCCGAAGGCGAAAAGGCCTCTCAGATCCTGGCAGCGGAAGGCAGAAAGGAGGCTGCGTTTCGCGATGCCGAAGCGCGTGAACGCTCTGCCGAAGCAGAGGCCAAGGCCACCAGCATGGTTTCGGACGCGATCAGCAAGGGCGATCTGTCGGCAGCAAACTTTCTGGTGGCCGAGAAATACATCGGCGCCATACGTGAACTCGCCTCAGCACCCAACCAGAAGGTTGTGATCCTGCCCATTGAAATGGCCTCTCTGGCCGGCACGGTCGCCGGGATTTCCGAACTGACCCGCGCCGTGTTCAGCGATGCCGAAACCAGGGC
>JANMIB010000302.1:0-4762 GCA_031375605.1 Allobosea sp.
CGCCGAGCGCGACAGCATGAAAGCTGCCACACTCGCCATGAGCAGAACCGGCACAAACGCTTTCAGATCATAGGACAAGATCGGCACGACAAGGCTGGAGCCCAGATCAGCACCAAGCATGACGGCCAAAGCGGGGGCCAGCGCCATGAAGCCCCGGCTCGCCAGCGATGTCAGCAGCAAGGCAGTCGCTGTAGCACTCTGCAAGGCCAGCGCTATTGCAAGCCCAAGCCCTGCCGCACTGGCTGGATTGCGCGCGGCACTTGCCAGCACACTGCGCAGGTCATCACCGAAGGCCCGGACGACCCCCGTCTTGACCAGCCTTGTCGACCAAAGCAGCAGTGAAACAGCCCCGAGAAGGGCCAGGAATCCCGTTGGATACATGGCATTATATTTTGCCTGCTAACTATTTTTGTCAAGGCTTGCACGACGAAAACATGCGATTTGTCCGTGAAACCTTGGAGAGATGGCGTCTGCGCGCTGCTTGCTTCATTTCGCAACACCATGGTAGCTGTCGATGTCAACATGACAGATGACGCTGCCCAACAGAATGGCGGCGCTTCAGGGAGAGAAGCAATGTCGACCAAAATCGTCCGCCGCGGTATGCTTGCCTGCATTTTGATGGCGTCGGCCAGCCCGCTGGCTGCGGGGCGGGTGTTTGGCCAGGACACGTGCTCGAACCGGGGCCAACTCGACACGCTCTATTGCGACGCCGACAACGACCTCGTCGCCGATGTGCCGCAAGCCAACCGTCAGCGTGACCCGTCCACCATGATCTTTGCCTACACGCCCGTGGAAGACCCCGCTGTGTATGCCAACATCTTCAAGCAGCTGATGGATTTCATGGGTACCTGCACAGGCAAGCGCTGGGTGTACTTCCCCGTTCAGTCCAACTCAGCTCAGATTGAGGCCATGCGCTCGGGCCGCCTGCATGTTGCAGGCTATTCGACCGGACCAACGGGTTTTGCTGTCAACATCGCAGGCGCTGTTCCGTTTGCGGCGAAAGGTTCTGCTGCCGGTGTGCGCGGCTACAACCTTCTGGCTATCGTCAAGGCTGACTCAGCCTTCCAGAAACTCGTCGATCTCAAGGGCAAGAAGGTCGCCCACACCTCGCCAGCCTCGAACTCCGGCAACCTTGCACCGCGCGCGCTGTTTCCGGCTGAAGGCCTGACCCCGGTGACAGACTATCAGCCTATCATGTCTGGTGGGCATGACCGCTCCGTGCTCGGCGTCAACACCGGTGACTATGACATGGGTGCTGTGGCATCTGACGTGTTCGAGCGCATGGGCAATCGCGGTACGGTCAAGGCTGAGAACTTCCGGGTGATCTACAAGAGCACGATCTTCCCGACCTCCTCTTTTGCCCACGCCCATGATCTTGCGCCTGCGCTGGCGGCAAAGGTCAAGCAGTGCTTTTATGATTTCAAGTTTCCAGCCGAGATGATCAAGGAATTCAACGGCGACGACCGCTTCCTGCCCATAACCTATCAGAAGGATTGGGCACCGGTCCGTGATGTTGCCGAGAAGACCAACACACCTTACAACCGTGCGGCCTATGAGGCTGAGGCCAAGCGTGATGCCGATGCTGCGGCCCGCCGCGCCGCGCAACCCGCAGCTGCACCCGTTCCTTCACCTTCTGCTACACCACCTGCTGCTCCGCGCCCATGACAACGGCCGAGCCGCTGGCCCGCAGCGCGACAGGCAATGGCGGTGAGCCGCATGTTTCACCACGCGATGTGGTGATCAGGGGCCTGCGCAAGGAATATCGCGCTGGCCAGCCCGTGCTGATTGATGTGAATGTCACGATCGCAGGCAAGGGACTGACCGCCATCATCGGTCCGTCTGGCACAGGCAAATCAACACTGATCCGCTGCATCAACCGCCTTGTTGATCCGACATCGGGGCAAATCCTGTTCATGGGCCGCGACCTTGCGACCCTGAAAGGTGGCGAGCTTCGTTCTGCGCGTCGCACCATCGGCATGGTGTTTCAGGAATACAACCTTGTCGAGCGCCTTTCGGTGATCGAAAACCTGCTCTGCGGGCGGCTTGGCTATATGCCGTGGTGGCGGGTTTTCCTGCGCCGCTTTTCAGAAGCCGACGTGCAGCGCGCCTTTGCACTTCTGGAAGCCGTGGGCCTTGGCGAGATGGCAACGCGGCGCGCCGATGCGCTGTCTGGTGGCCAGCGCCAGCGCGTCGGCATCTGCCGCGCCATCATGCAGAACCCGGACCTCATCCTGGCTGATGAGCCGACCTCCTCGCTCGATCCGAAAACCTCGGTCGAGATCATGGAAATCCTCGAGAGGCTCGCCGCCGATCGCGACATTCCGGTGGTGGTCAACATCCACAATGTCGAATTGGCAAAGCGCTTTGCTGATCGCATCATCGGCATGTCAAAGGGTGTGATCGTCTTCGATGGTCCGCCCTCGGCACTCGAGGATCGTCACCTGATCGAGATTTATGGCGGCCAGGGCTGGCTTGAACCATGAGCATCATCTTGCCCGGCGCCGCCCAGCCACCCCGCACATTGCGCGAGGCCTTCCCGGCCAACTGGACAGTCAGGGCGCTGTGGCTCGGGCTGGCGCTCTATGTGATTTATGCGGCCGGCATCCTTCAGATCACCTGGGCGCGCTTCATCATCGGGCTGGATCAGGGCGGCAAGTTCCTTGGCCGCATGTGGCCGCCAAACATGCAGGCACAGAAGGTTCAGCTGATCACCGAAGGCATGCTGGAAAGCCTGCAGATCGCCGTGCTGGCCACCGCTTTCGGTGTTCTGCTGGCGCTGCCGCTCGGGCTTCTCGCGGCACGCAATCTGACACCGGCCTGGGCCTCATGGACGGCAAGGGCACTGATCGCGCTTCTGCGAACATTCCATCCGGTGATCGTCGCCATCCTGTTCGTCAAAGCCGTCGGCTTTGGTGCGCTCGCGGGTGTTCTGGCACTCGTGGTCGCGTCGATGGGTTTTGTCGGAAAGCTCTTCGCCGAGGCCATCGAGGAAATTTCGATGAAACAGGTCGAGGCCGTGCGTGCCACTGGCGCGGGTTTTCTCAGCGTGCTGATCATGGGCGTGCTGCCGCAGGTGATGGCGCGCTTTGTCGGCTTCATCATTTACCAGCTCGATTCCAACCTGCGTAATTCCACCATGGTGGGCATCGTCGGCGGCGGCGGCATCGGGGCGACATTGTTCACCGCCTATCAGCGTTTTGACTATGATGTGGTGCTGACCATCCTTCTGGTCATCATCGCCATCATCATGCTTTTTGAGGTCGTCTCGACACGTATCCGCCGGGTCTTCCAATGACAGGTGTTCCAGTGAGCTCTGTCGCACACATGGCCGTGGGCACCGGGATCACGCGCCAATGGCAGCGCTTCACGCCCGCCGAGCGCCTTGGGCGCTACGCTGTCTATCTGTTAAGTGCCGTTGCCATCATCTGGTCGCTGCGGACCATCGAGGTGATCCCCGAATTCCTTTATGACGCACCGGCGCAGACCTATGATCTGTTCGAGCGCATGTGGCCGTTTGACTGGCGCTTCTGGCCGACGGTGCTGTCGGGCCTGATCGAGACGCTGCACACCGCAACGCTTGGCACGTTGATCGCGCTGGTTCTGGCCGCCCCGGTCGCGCTGCTGGCTGCGCGCAACATCACCAGATCAGTGGCGCTGAACCAGCTTGCCAACCTGATCCTCGTCTCGTCGCGGTCGGTCAATTCACTGATCTGGGCGCTGCTGTTTGTTGCCATCTTCGGCCCAGGCGCGCTGGCAGGCACGCTGGCTATTGCCTTTCGTTCCATCGGTTTTGTCGGAAAACTTCTTGGCGAAGCCATTGAAGAAGCCCAGACCGGACCGATCGAAGCATTGACAGCAGCAGGTGCCTCGCGGATGGCGATCCTCCTGAAAGGCTACTGGCCACAGGTCGAACCATCATTTTGGTCGGTTGCGCTGTTTCGCTGGGACATCAACGTGCGAGAAAGCGCAGTGCTCGGGCTTGTGGGCGCTGGCGGCATCGGTGTCGCACTCGATACGGCCACCAGCAACCTTTATTGGGATCAGGCGGGGCTTGTGCTGGCCACCATCTTCACGGTGGTTGTTCTCACCGAAATCGTCACCTCCCGCATCAGGTCGAAGCTTATTTGAGCAGGCTGGTGCGGATATGGCTCTTATGCGCAAGGCAAGCCCGCGGCACCAACCGCACGAGACTTGACAATAGCTCCGTAGTTGATGATTTCTCAAAGCGTCGGCGTCTGGCCCGGCCACAAGAGTTGCTCTGCGCCATGTCTGCCCCCTCGTCCCTTCTGGTGTCCATCACGAAAACGATGATTGCAATTCTCACCACCAAGACGGTGAGCAAAGGCAAACACACGCGCTGACGCCACTCCTCACTCTGGGTCATCCCCCCGACGGGGGTCAGGAGGCCAGCCTGAAGCAAGTTCGCCATTACAGATGGCTGATTTTCAGGTAAGCAGCGGGGGAAAATCAGTCAGGCCACATTGGCAAAGCAAGGTCACAGCATCATGGGTTACAAGGTCGCTATCGCAGGAGCCACCGGCAGCGTAGGCCGGGAAATGCTCTCCATTCTTGCAGAACGTTCGTTTCCGGTTGACGAGATCGTGGCACTTGCCTCAAGCCGCTCCATCAACTCCGAGGTGTCGTTCGGGGATCGCATCCTCAAGTGCAAGGTGCTCGACAATTACGATTTCTCGGACACTGACATCTGCATCATGTCTGCGGGCGGCGATGTCTCGAAGGTCTGGTCGCCAAAGATCGCCGC
>JANMIB010000325.1:0-17595 GCA_031375605.1 Allobosea sp.
GCCTGAAAATATCGGGTTGATGGGCAATTTCAGCGCCGTGGTCGAGGCGGCGACCTCACGCTATTTCATTCTGCGGTGCCACGATGACCTGTCATCGGACAACTATGTGGAAGCACTGCTGGTTGCCATGCAGAAGCACCCCGGCGCGCGGATTGCGGTTCCTGCGGTCCACACCTTCCGGGGAGGGCGAGCGCAAAGGCAACGCGTGCCGCCGGTGACGAAGAGCGAGCCGTCGTTGACATCCATTGCGCAACTTCTGCTGCGCTCGCATCAGGCCTGGTTCTGCGGATTGTGGGACATCGAGGCTGTCAGGCCCGTGTTTCGCCGCGTCTGGACCATATATGACACGCCATGGGGGCCAGACCATCTTCTGCTGTACCCGTTTGTCATCTCGGGACAGATAGCGGCGGCACAGGACGCCGTCTTCATCCAGAGAATCACGCCAAAGACCGGCGCGGGGGATTATGGCAAACCCCCTCCCCGCGAACGGCTGGCCTTTCGCCGCTCTTTCCTTGCGATGTGCAGGACATTCCGGCAGGAGCAGGGCATCACCGGCCTGCGCGGCATAGCCCTTTCCGTACTGACACTGAACCATGCGGGCCGTATTTACCGCATGAGCGATATTCTGGTGGACCGTCTTGCCGGGCGGCACTGATAAACCCACAATGGCGTAACGTCAGCTTGAGTCTGGAGAAGCGAAGACAATCAACACCATGTCTTCGCAAATGACGGGACAACCAACCGGACATTTGCCACAATTGGTGCTTCAAGACTCTTTTTCGCAACACTCCGTCTTGCCATTCACGCCCGACATATCCTGATGAGGTCTCGCCACATGCCATCCTTTGCGCCTTCGGGAATGTTGCGCCGCGTTTTCCTTGTCACCACGCTGGCTGCCATGGCGCTGGCGGGTGGAGCGGCCCAGGCCCAGAATGTCTCATTGACCAACCTGCGCTATGATCTCGGCTTCATGCGGATTTCCATTCCGCGGCTTGACGTCAGCGGCACGTCCCTGAGCGAGGCAGACCTGCGTGCCACGCTCGATGCCAACGCGTCGGGCGAGCCCGTTCAGCGGCTGATGCGCCTGCAGGCAACATCGGCCAGCATGCCGGAGGTCATCGTCGAGCAGACCATCGATGGCAGCACACAGACCGTGACCTACCGGGACGTGACGATGAACGACATCGTGGCCGGCGTCATCGGCAAGATGCGCATGGCCGGCATCCGCGGCACCATGAATGACAAGGCCGTCGGCAAGATGGATTTCAGCATCGGCGAAACGCTGGCGGACGGGATCGACTTGCCCCATTCGGCGCGCGTGCTGACCACAGCCGTGCCCGACCCGCTGCAAACGCCCTTGACGCCACTTTATCGCTCGATCTCCTATCGCGACTACGTCGTCGAGCTTCCGGGAGGTGCAGGCCAGTTCCGCCTCGCACGCGTTTCGGCGCGGGACACGAAGGCGCGCCCCGGTAAGGAGCCGCTGATCAGCTCATTCCGGAACCTCATGGCATTCACCGAGAAAAACAAGGGTGGCGGCAATGCCACCCCGGACAAGGCCGAGATCGCCATGATCGCACGGGTGGCCGGCTTTCTCGAGAATTTTGAATACGGTGTGATGGACATGGAAGGTTTCACTGGCAATTTTGGCCAGGGGGCATCAAAGGCCACATTCGCCATCGGCAAGATGCGCTTCAGTGACCAGTCGCAGCAAGGCGGCTTTGCCATGGGCGACATCAAGGTCGACGCGGGCCAAACCAAAGTCGGTCTCGCCGAATTCGAGATGCGCGATTTCAGCTTCCGCGACAGCATCAGGGTGCTGATCAGCACGCTGGAAAGCGGCAACATCGAAGCGTTTGAAACCGACTACATGAAGCTGATCCCCAAGCTGGGCACCATCCGCATTGCGGGCTTGAGCGTCGAAACACCCGACACCAGCGGACCGAAGCGGCAAGGACCGCCCGACATGTTCCGGGCGTCGCTGAAAAGCATGGAACTCGGCGTCAACGCGCAGCTCAACGGCATCCCGACCGCAATCCGCTTTGGCGCGCATGAGTTTGCGACAGTGCTGCCAAGCACCTCCAGAGAGCAGAGTGTGCGTGACCTGATCGCCATGGGCATCAAGGACATCAACCTGTCGTGGCTGGCCGACCTTGCCTGGCAAAAAGACAGCGACCAGCTCGACATCAAGGCGCTGAACTATTCGCTCAAGGATTTGCTGGCGACCTCGATTTCCGGCCAACTGGCCAATGTCAGCAAGGAGGCTTTCTCGCTCGACACGGCGTTGGCGCAGGTCGCATGGCTGTCCGCCACGGCGCGGCGACTGACGGTCAATGTGCAGAACTTCGGCGGTTTCGAGAAGATCATTGCCAACGAGGCCCGCAAAGCCAAGAAAACACCGGAAGCACTGCGTCGCGAATGGGGCTCGTTGGCGGCCATCGCGTTGCCAGCCATCCTGGGCGATTCTGATGGCGCCAAAACGCTCACAGCCGCCATTTCGCGGTTCGTGGCGAAGCCGGGCGTGCTCGACATCGACATCAAGGCGAAATCCGCATCAGGAATCGGCCTTGCCGACGCTGTGGCGGTGACGGCAGACCCACAGGCACTGTTCGACAAGATCGAGGTTCAGGCGAAGGCGCAGTAAGAGCGTCGTTTGAGCGCCGCCCGAGCCTGTCAGCGCCGTGCGATCTGGCGCAGCGCGTCGGCAACGCTGGCGCGCTCGGCCGCACTGCACGACTTCGGCACGTTGTAAGACCTGACCGCAAGCTGCTGGTTGGTCGCAACAAAACGCTGGCGTTCGTCACCGCGATACACCGCCACGACCCGGCCCCGCTCCACGCGCAGACCACAATCATAGCCACGCGACACGATGGATGCAGCATGTTCAGGGGTGCCGGGCGTGTAGGCGGTGTGCTGCTGGCAGCCGGTGAGGAGCAGTGGCGCGGACAACATGAAGGCCGCTCTCAAGTTCCCTCTCCCCTTGCGGGAGAGGGCTAGGGAGAGGGGTCGCAAAACACATTGTCCAGATGTGCGTAACCCCTCTTCCGGCCTCCGGCCACCTTCTCCCGCAAGGGGAGAAGGGATCACCCGCGCAACATCTTCTGTTTGCACAAGCCTATTCCTGGACGTTCAGCCGGATGTGCAGTTCGCGCAGCTGCTTGGGCGTGACGTCGCCTGGCGCGCCCATCAGCACGTCGAGCGCTTGCTGGTTCATCGGGAAGAGCGAGATTTCGCGCAGGTTCGCGGTGCCGCATAGCAGCATCACGATGCGGTCAACGCCTGCCGCCATGCCGCCATGGGGCGGCGCGCCATACTGAAACGCGCGGTACATGCCGCCGAAGCGCTCGATCACATCCTGCTCGCCATAGCCCGCGATCTCGAAGGCCTTGACCATGGCTTCGGGGCGATGGTTGCGGATGCCGCCGGACGCGATCTCGAAGCCGTTGCAGGCGATGTCGTATTGGAACGCCTTGATCGTGACCGGGTCCTGCGTCTGCAGCGCCTCCAGCCCGCCTTGCGGCATCGAGAACGGGTTGTGGCTGAAATCGACCTTCTTTTCATCCTCGTTGTATTCATACATCGGGAAATCAACGATCCAGGCCAGCTCGAAGCGCTCCTTGTCGATCAGGTTCAGGTCCTCGCCGACCTTGGTGCGGGCGAGGCCAGCGAACTTGACGAACTTGTCGGGGTCGCCAGCCACGAAGAAGCAGGCGTCGCCCTTCTTCAATTTCAACCGCTTTGCTACTTCTAGCAGTTGTTCTGAAGTTAGGTTGTTTGCAATTGGGCCAGAGCCGGGCTTTGCCTCCCCTGACTCGACGCTGTAGTTGAACATTTCGCCTTCACCGCCAAGAGGGTCGGTGAATGGCTCAATCTGTAGATTATTATAGATAATGTACCCCAGCCCCGGCTGCCCCTCGCCCTGCGCCCAGCTGTTCATCCGGTCGCAGAACGCACGAGAGCCACCGCCCGGCGCGGGGATCGCCCAAACCCGGTTTTTCGGCTCTTCGAGAATCCGCGCGAAGACCTTGAAGCCTGAGCCGCGCATGATGTCCGACACGTCCTGCATGACCAGCGGGTTGCGCAGGTCCGGCTTGTCGGTGCCGTATTTCGTCATCGATACGGCATAGGGGATGCGCGGCCACTTCTGCGTGACAGGCTTGCCGCCGCCGAATTCCTCGAAGATGCCGGTGATGACGGGTTCGACCGCCGCGAACACGTCTTCCTGCTCAACGAAGCTCATTTCAAGATCGAGCTGGTAGAACTCGCCCGGCAGCCGGTCGGCGCGCGGGTCCTCGTCGCGGAAACAGGGTGCGATCTGGAAATAGCGGTCGAAGCCCGCCATCATGATCAGCTGCTTGTACTGCTGCGGAGCCTGCGGCAGCGCGTAGAACTTGCCCGGATGGATGCGGCTCGGCACGAGGAAGTCCCGCGCGCCTTCCGGGCTGGACGCCGTCAGGATCGGGGTCTGGAACTCGAAGAACCCTTGCTTTTTCATGCGCAGGCGCATGGCATCAACCACCGCGCCGCGCGTCATGATGTTCTGATGCAGCTTCTCGCGCCGCAGGTCGAGGAAGCGGTATTTCAGTCGCGTATCCTCAGGATATGGCTGGTCGCCGAACACCTGCAAGGGCAACTCGCCTGCCGGGCCAAGCACCTCAAGCTCGGTGATGAAAATCTCGACCATGCCGGTTGGAAGGTCCGTGTTCGTCGTGCCTTCGGGGCGGCGGCGTACCTTGCCATCAATGCGGACGCACCATTCCGAGCGCACCTGTTCGGCGGCCTTGAAGGCAGGCGAATCCGGATCGGCCACGCACTGCATCATGCCGTAATGGTCGCGCAGATCGATGAACAGCAGCCCGCCATGGTCGCGGATGCGGTGGCACCAGCCTGAAATGCGGACAAGCTCGCCCACATTCTCTTCGCGCAGGGCGCCGCAGGTGTGGGAGCGATAACGGTGCAGGGACATGGGTTTTCTCAAGACAACAGGCTGATTTTGCGAGCGTTGTCAGTCGGCTCTGGGGGGTGGATTGTCAAGGTGAGGACGTGCGATGGGTCAAATGCGGCTCAATGTTTCCAGCGCATCGGCATGTCGCATGAGATAGTGCCTGAGCCAGTAGGCATAAGCCTCGGGATGATGGCCCGTATCGGCGATCAGGTCTGCCAGAGACATGAAACGCGTTTCGCTGACCTCTTCGGGGTTCAGCGCCATGGCACCTGCCGCACGTCCGACATAAACATGGACCAGCTCGTTCTCGGTCAGGCCATGGTCGAGGCTGGTGGTGTAGCGGGCGCGGAAACCAGCCTTCAGATCGGCCGTCATGCCAAGCTCTTCACCGAGCCGCCGGTGAGCCGCAGGCAAGGTGCGCTCGCCAAGGCGCGGATGCCCGCAGCAGGTGTTCGCCCACAGGCCGCCCGAATGGTATTTGCCGGCGAAACGGCGCTGCAACAGCACGCGGCCCGCGTCATCGAACAGGAAAATGGAGAAGGCGCGGTGCAGCAGGCCTTGCCTGTGTACGTCCCACTTTCCGCCCGAACCCACGGCACGGTTGGCCTCGTTGACGAGGATCAGAACGTCCTCACCGGTCTGGCTTGTGCCAGTTCCGCCCGCCTTGTTCATCAGCGCATCCCTTTCATCAGGTGAGCGCGGCAATGCCACCCAGACTGAGCAGATGGGCATGGATTGCAGGGAGATAGCCGGTTTTCTGCAAATCCAGAATCACGGCGTCGGGAAGCGATTTGAGCTTGGCCTCATCCACGACGAGCAGGCCTTCGATGGTCGTCTTGCCCACCTTGGCAGAGTTCACATCCATGGTGACAGACTTGAACAGGTCGAGGTCTCGCAGCTTCTTCACGAACTGCGTGGTGCGCTGGCCAGCCTCGCGGAAGCCGCCTGCAAACTGCATCGCGGCTTCAAGGGCAGCGCTGGGCGAGCCATCCGGGTTGAACAGGATTTCGCCGCGCGTCTCGTTGAAGCCCTCGAACTGGTCATCAAAGCACAGGATCGGATCGCGGCCCTCGACATCGCCCAGAACGAACGGGTAGCGGCGGACATAGGCCGGAAGGTAAGATGCGGTCCACAAGCCTTCCGACGTCACGAAACCGTTGGTTCCGGACCGCAGGCTGAGCATGAACACAGGAGAGATGCCATCGACGTCCGGCAGGAACACGATGGGCAACTCGCGTGCGGCTGCAGCAAACTCGTCGACCATGGCAGGCAGAAGATGCGTGCCACGCGCAAAGGACAACGGCTCCGGCAAAGGTGCAAGACGCATCGCGGCGTGTTGCTCGCGGTTGAGCGGCGATACCGAACGGTACAGGACCGGGAGCCTGCCGGTGACGGGCGGGACTTGTGACGAACTTTGCGATGGGGCTTGAGACATCAGGTCGGTTCCGGTTTGCGCTGGTCTGACCTGCCTGAAAAAGCCCCGATGAGCAACTGCCGCACGCCGCTGTTCAAACGATCAGGCCCGGTGCCAACCCCGCCGAAAAGGCTGCGATCTGGCCTGATGTGGTGAACCAGACATCGCTCCGGCGGGCCACGATGTGAGCCAAGGCACGGCGCAGCTGGCGCAGGCGAAAGGGCTGGCCCACAAGGTAAGGGTGCAGCGCTATGCCCATCACCAGAGGCCCTTGCACCGACTGGGCCAGCATCTCGTCGAAATTATCGATGATCATGTCGGCAAACTCGGTCGCACTGTCCTTTCGCGCCACGATGGACGGAATGTCGTTGATCTCCTGGGGATAAGGCACGGCGAGGATGCGGCCTGAGCGGGTCTTCAACCAGATCGGTTGATCGTCGGCGCACCAGTTGAGCGTGTAGGCATAGCCTGCCTCCTGCAGCAGATCTGACGTGCGATGGCTCTCGGCAATCCAGGGTGAGAGCCATCCCTTCGGCATGATGCCGGTGCGCTGCATGAGCAGGCCTGTGGATTCAACGATGAGTTTTCGCTCGTCTGCTTCTGACAAGATGCTCTGCCGCTCGGAATTAGTCCTGCCATGGCCGACGATCTCGTCTCCCCGCGCAATGAAGGCATCCACCAGCGAGGGGGCATAACCGAGCATGGCGCTGTTGATCAGCACAGATGCCGGCACGTCCATGGCATCGAACAGATCCAGCATCCGCCAGGCCCCGACACGGTTGCCATAGTCGCGCCAGGCATAGTTCAGCACATCCGGCTGGGGGGCGCCGGGTGCGAGTTCGGCACCCAGACCTTCGCCAAAGGCGAAATGCTCCAGATTGAGGCCGAGATAGACGGCGAGACGTGTCCCGTTGGGCCAATCGTAAACAGGCCTGCCCCTCATCGGATGATAGTCATAACGATGATGCGAGGTGAGCTCTGACATGGTTTTCATCTTCCCAAACTGGCACGGCCTGCGAAAGAGACAAGTGCAGGATTTCAATGAGGGTCCGGGTTGCATGAGCGGGGCTGGCGCGGGGGCAGCTTGCGCCCTACCCTTCCCATCATGTTCTGTCCTGCAGGAGCACCACCATGACAGCACCGGCCGAAGGCGAAACCAACATCATCGGAGAGGCCCGCGTCCTGGGTCCCGAGGATGGCAAGACCTTCTGGCAGCCGGTGCCGGCGAACGGATTTGTCCGAAACCTGTTCAGCAACATGTCCATGGCCAGCGCCAACAGGTTTTCGGTCGGCACACAGACCGTCGCACCGCGCTCGTTCATCCGCGAGCACACCCATGACCGCAACGAAGAAATCATCTTTGTGGTCGAGGGAAAGGGCGTGTGCAGGCTCGATGGCGTGGAACACAGCATCGAAAAAGGTTCCTGCGTCTTTCTTGGTCATGGACGCAAGCACCACTTCCTCAACCCGCATGATGAGCCCATGACCTTCTTCTGGGTTTTCATGCCGGGCGGGCTGGATGATTTCTTCGCCGAGATCGGCAGGCCGCGAACCCCTGGCGAGCCTGCGCCCGAGCCTTTCGCGCGTCCTGACAACGTGGCCGAGATCGAGGCGCGCACGGTGTTCGGCTGGACTGACCCTTCCTTCAATACGCAGGCCGACACATGAAAAATCTCGTTGCCACAACACCTGATGGCGCAAGGATTGCCGTGACCATTCAAGGCAGCGGGCCACCCTTGCTTTTGGTCACTGGGCTTGGCGGCATGGCGAAGTTCTGGGTTCCGGCCGCGTTGGAACTGGAAAAACACCACACCGTCATCACTTTCGACCACCGGGCCATCGGCGCCAGCACGCGCGGAACAGCGCCTGTCAGCATCGATCTGCTGGCAAGCGACACAGGGGTCGTGCTTGAGGCGGTCGGTGTGGAGCAGACGCTGTTTCTCGGACACTCCATGGGCGGCGCCATCGGGCAGTCATTCGTGCGCCAGCATCCCGGCCGGGTGAGCGGTCTTGTGCTGAGTGGCACATGGCTGAAACCCAACCGCTTCATGCAGACACTGTTCACCTCGCGGCTGAAGCTGCTCGAGGCTGACGCGGCAGGCTATGCAGCCCTTGGCACGCTGATGGGCTATCCGCCCGACTGGCTTGAGGCCAACTGGGCCACCATCGAGCTGGCCATCGCCGGAGCGCCACAAAGCGCTGCGCAAATGAGCAGCATCGTTGAACGGATCAATGCCCTGCTGGCTTTCGATGGCAGCGCGCATGCCGCAGCCTTCACGGGGCCGGTGCTGGTGCAAGGCGCGAAGGATGACATGATTGTGCCGTCCTACCTGCAAGATGAGCTTGCGGCGGCCATCCCTCACGCAGCACGTCATGTCTTTGGCGATGGCGGGCACCTGTTCCCGGTCAGCCGCACGCTCGAGTTTGTCCGAACGTTGCGCCAGTGGATCGTGACCGTGTGACGCGCTGTTCCTCAACAGGATCAGCGGTTTGTCAGGACGATCTGCCACTCTGAATCACAGTCCGGCCCGGAGCTTCCCGCATGCGCCTCACCAACAAGATCACGATCATCACCGGTGCTGGCTCCGGGATCGGGCATGAAGCGGCAAAACTGTTTGCGGCGGAGGGCGCGCATGTCGTCGTGGCTGACCGCGATACGGACGCCGCCCGGCGCGTGACAGCAGAAATCATCGCCGCTGGCGGAAAGGCCGAGGCCGCCAGCGTCGATGTCTCGCACGAGCTGGCTCTCAAATCCGTGATCGATGGCGTTGCCGCGCGTCAAGGCAGGCTCGATGTGCTGGTGAACAATGCCGGTTTCGGCTTTGCCGGCACCGTGGTCAACACCAGCGAGGCGGACTGGGACGCGCTGATGGCCGTCAACGTCAAGGGCGTGTTTTTTGGGTGCAAGCACGCGATCCCGATCATGACGCGGCAAGGCGGCGGCGTGATCGTCAACACCGCATCCGCTGTCGCTGCGGTCGGCATCACGGACCGCGCCGCCTACGTCGCATCGAAAGGGGCGGTGGCGGCACTGACGCGGGCCATGGCGATGGACCACGTGGCTGACGGCATCCGCATCAACTGTGTGGCTCCGGGCACGATCGAATCGCCCTACTTCGCCGAGATTTTTGCCAGATCGAACGATGCTCCCGCGCTGCGGGCTGACCTTGAAGCGCGGCAGGCCATGAACCGCCTGGGCCAGCCCCACGAGATTGCCAAGGCGATGTTGTATCTCGCCTGTGACGACAGCTCGTTCTGCACAGGGACAACCCTGTTTGCCGATGGCGGCTGGACCGCGCGCTGATAGGCTCTATTCATCATGGCAATTGTCTTCGACTTGGCCTATGACGCATTCAGCACGGGCGCGTCTTGACCAGACGAACGCCCCTTTTTCAGTGATGACGGACTTGGCCCTGCCTTGGGGCCATTCCCTTCGCACCAACACAGGCGGCCTCTTTTGACGGATTTCTTGATCGCTCCCGCGCTGCAACGCGCGCTTGACGAGCGAAACTACACCGAACTGACCCCCGTTCAGGCTGCCGTGATCGCGCCCGAGGCGGCTGGTCGTGACCTTCTGGTGTCTGCGCAGACAGGCTCGGGCAAGACCGTGGCCTATGGCCTCGGCATCGCGCCGACCCTGATGGGCGATTCAGAGTTTCTGCCGAAAGCGGCAGCGCCACTGGCGCTGGTTGTTGCGCCCACACGCGAACTGGCCTTGCAGGTTCAGCGCGAACTCGAATGGCTTTATGCCAAGGCAGGCGCGCGCATCGTTCCGTCCGTGGGCGGCATGGACCCGCAGCGCGAACGGCGCCTGTTGGCTGATGGCAGCCACATTGTCGTCGGCACACCAGGCCGCCTGCGTGACCACATCGAACGCAACCGGCTGGACCTGTCGCAGCTGAAGGCCGTGGTGCTCGACGAAGCCGACGAGATGCTCGACCTGGGCTTCCGTGATGATCTCGAGTTCATTCTGGGGTCGATGCCGAAAGAGCGGCGCACATTGCTGTTCTCGGCCACACTGCCGCGCGGCATTGCCAACCTCGCCAAGAATTTCCAGAACAATGCCTTCCGGATCGAGGCCACCAGCGGCGAGCGCGGCCATGTCGACATTGACTACCGCGCCATCAAGATCGCGCCAAAGGAAACAGAGCACGTGATCGTCAACGTGCTGCGCCTCGTTGATGCGCCCGCATCAATCATCTTCTGCAATACGCGCGATGCCGTGCGGCATCTGCAGGCCACACTGGTGGAGCGCGGCTTCTCCGCCGTCTATCTCTCTGGCGAACTTGGCCAGCATGAGCGCAACCAGGCCTTGCAGGCCCTGCGCGATGGCCGGGCGCGGGTCTGCGTTGCCACCGATGTTGCCGCGCGCGGGATCGATCTGCCCAATCTGGGTCTGGTGATCCACGCCGATCTTCCACACGATTCCGAAATCCTGCAGCACCGCAGCGGGCGAACAGGCCGCGCAGGCCGCAAGGGCGTCAGCGTCGTGATCGTGCCTCCTGCACGCCGCCGCAAGGCCGAGGGCCTGCTGGCACAGGCGGGGATCGAGCCACGCTGGACGCTGCCGCCGACCGCCGATGACATCCGCGCGCTGGATCGCCAGCGCATGATCGACGACCCTGCCCTGCGCGAGGAGCCAAGCGAAGAAGATCTGGCCATGGCCGCGCTGCTGATCGCACAGCGTACGCCGCAGGAAATCGCCGCCATGCTGGCCCGCATCTATCGCTCGAAGCTGCCTGAACCGGAAGACGTGACAGACCCAAGCTCATGGTTCGACAAGGGCGTGCGCGCCCGCGTCGGCAGTGAGCGCGGCGCGCTCGATCATGACGGCCGGCGCGGTGCGCCTGACTATGCCGCCGGGCGCGAACGCCCTTTCAGCCGTGAACGCGCACCGCGTGATGCGGGCTCCCGTGATGTTGGCTCCAGAGACTCTGGTCCACGCGATGTCGCAATCTCCGACAACGGCACAGTGCTGTTCCGTGTCGAGATCGGTCGCAAGAACAAGGCCGACCCGAAATGGCTGCTGCCCATGCTCTGCCGCCGCGGCAAGGTCACGCGCGATGACATTGGCTCGATCAAGATCTACGATTCAACGACGGAAGTCGAAATCTCCGCCGGTGCCGCCGAATACTTCGCCGAAAACGTGCGCCGAACAGATGGTGACGACATCCGCATCAACCCGATCGCGGCAGGTGACAGGGGCGAAGCATCCGCGCCACGACCGCGCTTTGACAAGCCAAAATTTGACAAACCCAAATTCGACAAACCGAAATTTGATAAGCCGCGCGAGGATGCCGCTGCTTTTGACAGACCCCGCCCTGCACGCGCTTATGATGATCGCCCGGCAAGAGCGGATGGACCAGGGGAAGCAAGACCGCGTGATGACAAGCCGTTTGCGGATCGCCCCAAAAAGCCGTTCCGTGATGGTCCTCAAGGTGAAGCCAAGCCTTATGCGGGCAAGCCCTTTGCAGACAGAAAACGCTTCGAGGATGACTGTGCACCGCGTGCCGATGGTCCACCACGGGAGTTTCGCAGCCCCCGGAGCGAGGACGGCGCACCCAAACGCAGCCTGAAACCTTTCGAGCGCAAGGGGCCTCCCAAGGGGCCGGGCGGCAAAGGACCGGGCGGCAAACCGGGTTTCAAGGGCCGCAAACAAGACGGGTGAGCATCTGCACTTTGCCCGCGACGATGCGGACCTTCCATTCCGCATATCCTCATCCTGAGGCCGTCGAAGGACGAGCTTCATGAATGTTCAAAGCTGGATCTCGTCCTTCGACGGGCTCCGGATGAGGATCGTTGTGGATTGGTGAAACGTTCGGCGTTCTAGCATCGCGCTTCGCAGACCGTATTTAGAACAACCGCCCCTGCTCACCGCTAGCAGCCGCCCCGCCGATGCCTGCCTCGGCAAGAAGATCCGGAATACGCTCTTTCATGGCGAAAAAGCCACGTGTGCCATGGGGCCACGCTGCACTGTCAAACGGGCGGCGGGCTTGCCGGAGCGTAATTCCGTCTTTTGCCAGCGTGGGAATGATGCGGGCAAACTCATCTGCCACAGGCCCGACAGGGGCATAGGGCGTCACGACCGTGTCCAGACCATGAGCACGGCAAAAATCGGCAATACACACGGCGCTCAGCGAGGCAAGCCGGTCAGCAGGCACGCTCAAGCGCTTCGCTGTCCGGTCCATCGTGTCCTGCAGTGCGCCTTCCGTGAAAGCTGTCACAAGACCGGACACTTCAAGCGGAGAGCGGTCGGACACCGCGCTGGCACCAGCCACGGCCACGATCTCGGCATGGCCGAAGTCCATGCTGTCAGGGTGCAGGTCTTCCTCCGTGAGCAGCAGCCCGACACGCCCGGTGGGCATGGCGCGCAGCAAGGCCTGCAGGGGCTGCGCACCACCCATGGGTGGCTCGTCGAGGGCTAACGCCTCTTTCGCAAGTCCTTCAGGCGCAAAACGCCCGCCTGTGTAGCCCACGATGTTGTCACGGCGCGCCAGATAGGTCTTGCCCTTGGTATGCAGCCCGGCGACCCAGCGCCATGACAACGTGTTGGAAGCCGGATCACCGTCTATGAAATGGCGAAACGTGAAATCCGCTCCAAGTTGCCAGGGCAACTTCAGCGTGAAAATCCAGATCGAGGCAAACCACATGCGCGCATGATTGTGCAGATAGCCGGTCTCGATCAGTTCCTCGACCCAGGCATCAAAGCAGTCGATGCCTGTGCGCCCCTCGGTTGCAGTGCGGTAAGCCTTGGCAAACCCGCCACTGCGTTCGCTGACAGCGGCTGTCAGTTGCCCGGCCTCAGCCCGGTAGCGCTGCCAGATCACGGGCCGGGTTTCAAGATGACCCTTGAAATAGGTGCGCCAGTAAACCTCGTGCACGAATTTCTCGGCGCTGGTGAGGGAAAAGCGCCCCAGAACGGCGTCCAGAATTTCTGCTTCTGTGATCAGCCGATGGCGGACATAAGGAGACAGGACCGAGACATTGCGCCTCTGGTCAGGACCATGATCGCTGTTCCGGCCGGAGGCATAGGCCTGCGCCGCAGACGGCACAAAGGCGACAAGCCGGGCAAGACCAGCCGCACGGGTCGGCTCGAAAGTTCTTGAATTGTGATGAGATGACATGGGCAGATTACGTACAAATCAACCAAATGGATTTGGAGCTTGCCATGTCCATCCGGCACAGTTGCTCACAATGTGCGGCTCAAGATGTCAGGTATGGAATGGTGGGCGCGACAGGGTTTGAACCTGTGACCCCTCCCGTGTGAAGGGAGTGCTCTACCGCTGAGCTACGCGCCCGATGTGGGGCTGGATAAGCGCTCCCATCTGGCCCGTCAAGCAAAACGGTCAGCATTGAGCTGGGCGCGCACAGTCAATGGTACGCATTTGTCCATACCGCACTGTTGCCTGATGGCAACGCACGCAGACCAGCGTGACTCACATTGCCGTGATGTGGTCCAGACGCATTGCCTTCAAGGCGAAAATCAGACATTTCGGGGGTGTTGAGTGTCTCAACATCCGAATTCACAACCTATTCGAGGTCATGATGCGCCGCCTTACATTCGCGATCGCTGCATTGGCACTGAGTGCCGTGTTCGCGGCCCCAGCCATCGCGGAAATCGATCCACTGACTCGCCAGCCGCTGCTGGCCAATCCTGAGGCTTTCAAGCCACAGGCGACTGCCATCCCCCGCGAAGTGGTCACCTATAATTCCCGGTACAGCGCCGGTACAATTCTGGTCGATACGCGCGAACGGCGGCTTTACTACGTCCTGTCGAACACACAGGCTGTGCGTTACGGCGTCGGTGTCGGTCGCCCCGGTTTCGAGTGGTCGGGCACCAAGACCGTGTCGCGCAAGGCTGAATGGCCCACGTGGACGCCGCCAGCCCAGATGCTGCGCCGCCGCCCTGACCTGCCTCGCTTCATGCCGGGCGGCCCAGAAAATCCGATGGGTGCACGCGCGCTTTATCTGGGTTCGACACTTTACCGCATCCACGGCTCGAACGAGCCTGAAACCATCGGCCAGGCCGTGTCGTCAGGTTGCATCCGCATGGTCAACGATGACGTGATCGATCTTTACGAGCGCGCACGGGTCGGCTCGCGCGTGGTGGTCCTGCGCTGAAGCGCATTCTGACATTTCATTGAAAAAGCCGACCTTTGGGTCGGCTTTTTCGTTCAGGTCGATCAACAGCTCCAAGGATCAGAATCGTTCAGTCACATCATTGCTACCGCGCATGCGCCCGATGATGTTTCGCAGACTGACCTCGCCATCCTGGCCCGCCGCGCCCTTGGCTCCGTGTTCGGCTGCAGGAAGTTCGTGCGGTTTCTGATGCTTGAACGTGATGCGCATCGGTGTTGCCACGCCTTCGCCAAAAGCGATGGCTTCGCGGTTGCCGATGGATGACAGAAAGCTGATGGTGCTGGCGGATGAATCGGAGATCGCGGCCCGGATGATGTCCTGGTCGCGCGTGTTGCCGAGGCGCATGGCAAACACGGTCGAGCACTGGGACAGGATGGTCGGGTCAAGTTCGCCGGGGCGCTGCGTGACGATGCCGACATAGGCTCCGTACTTGCGGCCTTCCTTGGCGATGCGGGCGATGGCGGCGCGGGTCGGCGCAAATCCGAGCGCGCGATCCTGCGGAACATAGCGGTGCGCCTCTTCGCACAGGAGCAGCACTTCAAAGCCCCCTCCGCTCCACGACGCGATGTCGAAGGCCAGCCTCGCCAGGACCGACACGACCGAATTGACCACTTCAGAGGGGATTCCGGCAAGCTGGAGGACGGTGATGGGCCTGTTGTCATGCGGAATGCGGAAGATCGAGCTGATCACCCGATCAAGGCAATCGTCGACCGTGGATTTGCCGAACATGAACTTGTAGCGGATGTCGGTGGCAAGACCTTCAAGACGGCTCTTGAGGCTGCGCAGATGAAACCGGCTGTGCCTTGGCTCAAGCTGACCCAGGAAATCGTCGATGATCTTGAAAATGTCGGACATCCGGTATGGCACCGGGGTGTCAGCAGAATAGTTCGAGACATCAAGCGGCTTGCGAATCAGCGTCGAACTGAGGGTTGTCTCGCCAAGAACTTTGTAGCGTCCCTTGGCCATCGTGATGACCTCGCGCAGCGCATCTATCTCTTCCTGCACAGGATCGCGCCCACGGAAGATCACATCGGTCATTTCCTCGAAGCTGAACATCCAGAATGGCAGTTCAAGCGAGTTTGAATCGAGCGTGATCGAGATGCCATGAAAGGCGTGGGCATATTCGTTGTGCGGATCCAGCACCAGAACGCGCAGGTTCGGTTTCTTGCTGACAGATTCGCGGAGGAGCATCGAGACGGCGCTGGATTTGCCGACGCCGGTTGTGCCGACCACCGCGAAATGGCAACGCAACATGTCATCGACGGAAATCGTGGCGGGAATGGACGAGTCCTGCGAAAGCCAGCCAACCTCGATGGCAGCCTTGGCACCCAGATCGTGAACAGCCAGCAGATCAGCGATCCGGATGCGGTGAGCTATGGCACCAAGATAGGGATAGTTGCTGATGCCGCGACGAAACTCGATCTTGCTGACGTTGTCGTCGAAGATTTCGCCGACAAGTTCGATGCGAACCTGCATCTCATTCTCAAGCGTCTCGTCCCACACGTTGCTGCTGGCGCTCATCTCGCAGACCAGGCCGACAATGCGGGTATCACCCATGCTGATCGAAATCAGCCGGCCGATTGACCAGAAATCGGACTGGGCACCAACAAGACTGGTGGCGGAGGTGGAAATCGTCGCGCGTGAGCCATCACAGGCCACCACCCTGCCAATCAACCGCTCGGTCGGCTGGCGCGGATTTCGGCGTTCGCCGCCGCCAACTTCCAGCGGATGTTCCATGACACGTGCTTGCATGCCGAAAGCCCCGTTCTGCTATCAGGCAGACTATCGGTGTCTGACCTTAACAGGTGGTATCGTGGACATGACGGCTTGCGGCAGAGTTAATGAAATGAGACTGATTTTACTTCATTGAAACAACAAATTTGCAATAAAATTCTCATTATATCAGACCTGTTCAAGTGTCTTTCAAATCAAACCGTTTCGTTTTTCGCAGATTATTGCCGCCACGTTGCTTCATAAAAGATTTTGCCACATCCATCAGCGACTTCGTGGCTCACGGCTCTGGCCGCTTGCCGAAAGGGCATCTAGGTAAGCCTGCCACCTCACAGCATGCTCTCTGCCCATATCCGCCAACGCGTCCCATCCGTAGATGCCCGTGTCGTGCATGTCGTCGAACACGAGTTTGACAGCATAGTGCCCGACCGGCTGCACGGCGAGGATCTCGACCTTGATCTTGCCTCCAATCGTCTTCTTCTCGTTGGGGCCATGCCCTTGAACCTCTGCCGACGGACTTTCCACGCGCAGGTATTCTGCGGGCAAATCGAAGCGCGATCCATCCTCATAGGTGATGCTCAAGGTGCGTCGATCCTTGCTCAGCCGGATTTCGGTAGGCCAGCCAAATGAATTGGACGGTGAATTGGACGGTGAATTGGACATGGGGTCACTCCCTTATGCTCACTGAGCCTGTGGCGCGGCATCAACGTCTCTTGATCAATGTTGACGTTGACGTTGACACTGCCGATGACCAGATCGAGGATATAGGGGACGGATGCTGCCTCCAGCAAGCGGTCGTCTGTGGCGGCAGGCCCTTCCAGCGCCCGATAATTCAGGATAATGCAACCAGATGAACAGTGATGACATGTCCCGAGCACGCGGCACAGGGGTGCATGCTCCTCTGGTGGACCCTTTCGGGCGCACCATCGAGTACATCCGCATTTCCGTGACTGATCGTTGCGATTTCCGCTGCGTGTACTGTATGTCCGAGGACATGAATTTCCTGCCCAAGCGCGACCTGCTCACCCTTGAGGAGCTTGACAGGATCGGCTCTGCCTTCATCGCACGCGGCACCCGCAAGATCAGGATCACGGGTGGCGAGCCGCTGGTCAGGCGCGACATCATGAGTCTTTTCCGCTCGTTATCGCGGCATCTTGGCGGCGGACTTGAAGAACTGACCGTCACGACGAATGGTTCGCAACTCGCGAAGTATGCCAGTGAGATGGCTGATATCGGCGTCAAACGCGTCAACGTCTCGCTCGACACGCTGAATGCCGACACCTTTCGCACCATCACCCGCTGGGGTGATCTGGCCAAGGTGCATGAAGGCTTGCGCGCTGCCCGCGCAGCTGGCCTCCGCATCAAG
>JANMIB010000338.1:0-4892 GCA_031375605.1 Allobosea sp.
CGAAGTTTTTCGCGCGGCGGGCTGCGTTGCGCTGTTCGATCAATTGGAAGATTTCGGCCGCAGAGCCTAAGTCTTCCTGAGCATCTTCTTTTTCAGGTGCAGGCACTTCAAATCCTAGCAGCTTCAAGCTGGCTGCCAATCTCTGACCGGCTTCAAGGAACTTTTCTTCGCCTGCAATTGTTGCCAGCGCGCGTAGCCGTGTGATGACTGCAGATGTGTTTAGGTCATCCAAAAGTGCATCCAACACTTTTGGATCAACAAACTCGGGGCCCACATCGCGCAAGTCAACACCATGCTCTTGCATGACGTCCTGTAGGCGAAACCTAAAGTCCACTTCCGTTGTCGCGAACTCCTCCAAACGCCGCGCCGTCCAATCGATGGGCTGACGATAATGCGCAGACAGCATGGCCAGCCTGAGCGTTGATCCAGACCACCAATGCCCGCCGAACGTGTCCGTCGTCAGCAACTCATCAATGGTGACGAAGTTGCCGTCGGATTTGCTCATCTTCTTGCCTTCGACCTGAAGGAAGCCGTTGTGCATCCAGATGCTTGCCATTTTCTCCACGCCGAAGGCGCAGCAGGTCTGGGCGATCTCGTTTTCGTGGTGGGGAAACACCAGATCGATGCCGCCGCCATGGATGTCGAACTGTTCGCCGAGCAGCGCGCCAGCCATGGCCGAGCACTCGATATGCCAGCCGGGGCGGCCAAAGCCCCAGGGGGAGGCCCAACCCGGCTCGGTGTCCGGGTTGGACGGCTTCCACAGCACGAAATCGGTCGGATCACGCTTGTAGGGCGCGACATCGACACGGGCACCCGCGATCATGTCGTCGAGATTGCGCCTCGAAAGCGCGCCGTAATTCGGCAGGCCGGGCAACGTGTCCATCGCCGTCGGCGAGAACAGCACATGGCCTTCCGCTTCGTAGGCGACGCCGCGCGTGATCAGCTTTTCAATGATGCGCACCATGTCCACCGGCTGCTCGCCATTGGCGACAAAGTCCGTGGCGCGCGGGGTATGCGTCGGCTCCAGCACGTTCAGCGCCTTCAAGTCCGTGTTGAATTGCGCCACGGTGCCTTCGGTCAGCTCGCGCATCTCGGCCAGCAGCGGGCGCTTGCGGCTCCAGCGCTCTAAGGCGCGTGCGTTGATCTTGTCATCAACGTCCGTGATGTTGCGGGCATAGGTGACGTGGTTCTCGCCGTAGATGTGCCGGAGCAGCCGGAACAGCACGTCGAACACGATCATGGGCCTGGCATTGCCGATATGGGCATAATCATACACGGTCGGCCCGCACACATACATGCGCACATTGGCGGGATCGAGGGGGACAAAATCCTCCTTCGTCCGGGACATGGTGTTGTAGAGCTTCAGCTTCGGCATCGTCGACATGGAAACGGTCCGTCAGGTTGCAATCACGAGAACACAGATACGAGACGTGTTCCGCCCGACCTTGTGGCCGGGGCGCTTGTCATCTTGAGAGATTGCAGAAGACGAAACGGTTCCAGCCAGCGGTCGGGCTAGCTACAAATCAGGCTAGTCGCAAAAGCGAGGTGCGCGGACGTCGTCATGACGCTTAAATGCCTTCTAAGCACCAATCGGTCAAGTGGGGTAACATGACCAGACAGACAACATGGCGCAGAAAGCGTTGAGGA
Source organism: Allobosea sp. (assembly GCA_031375605.1). Taxonomy (GTDB): domain Bacteria; phylum Pseudomonadota; class Alphaproteobacteria; order Rhizobiales; family Beijerinckiaceae; genus Allobosea. The sequence continues at coordinate 1,648 of JANMIB010000338.1, forward strand.
AAGTGTCATCCCCGGCGGCCCGCGGGGCCGGGAAGGGGATCCAGTTTCCTTGTCATGGCTCGGGTGGATCCCCTTCCCGACGGGTGCCCCGTCGCCGGGGATGACACCGAAACGGGTTGATAGCCTCAAATCCATCACCATTCCGGCTGGCGGCAGTCCCACCCTGATCTGTTCATTTTCACCAATTCTTAACCGTTGGAGCGCAACGTCAATCTTGCTGAGCGCTGCTCACGGAGCTTAAAATCCAATGCGCCGCGTCATCCTGTCCCTCTCTTGTGCCCTGATCGCCGCAGGCGCAGTCGCCTTCTCGGTTGTGCCGTCGGCCGCCCCGAGTGCCAAAAGCGAGCAGAACGTCTTCCTGCTGCCGCCATCGGATGGATATGGCATTGCGGAATGCCTGACCGGGCAGCGCGAATGTGGCAAAATTGTCGCGAATGCCTGGTGCGAGTCCAAGGGTTTTGCCAAGGCCGCATCCTATGGCGCGGTATCTGCCACCGAAATCACCGGTTCCATCGCGGGCCGCACAAGCCAGCCGAGCACCGAGCCTCCGCTGATGATCACCTGCGCCGATTGAACTTTAGAGCTCCCTGCTTTCGCTTGCGCTCGCTCACCCCTTCACCCATTCGGCGCATTTTGGCGCCGGATCCGTGCCCCAGGGCATGATCGGCACGGTCGAGGTCGAATTCTTCGGCGAGCCGTCGATCAGCTTGTCCGAATAGACCAGATAGACCAGCACATTGCGCTTCACATCGCAGCCCCGGACGATCTGCATGCGTTTCCAGATCAGCGAACGGCGCTCGCGGAACATGACCTCGCCCTGCTCGAACTTGGCCTTGAACTTGATCGGCCCGACCTGCCGGCAGGCCAGCGAGATGTCCGAGACCTCCTCGGCCACACCGAACATGCCCGCGACACCGCCGCGCTCGGGCGTGGTGTAATGGCAGGCCACACCATCGACGGCAGGATCATCCATGCCATAGACCGCCAGCTTGTCGTCCGGCGTCAGCATTTTCCAGACCGTTGATTTCCTGAAGATCAGATCAGGATCATCGTTGGCAGTTGCTGGCAACGCCATCAGCGCGCAGGCGGCAATCATGCCGTATTTGATCAGGGTTTTTGTCACGATGCGGAGTGTCATGCCTGGGGGAGCCTTTCGTTTGATCATCACATGGTGACAAGGCGCGTGAAGTTGAAGGGTTGCATGCACAATTGCTGCAATTGCGACTGTTGGTTCGTGACAGCATTTCCCCGCTTCACGCTGCCCACAAGCCCGACTATGATTTGTAAAGCCACAACACCGGGGGAAGCTGTTCATGAAACGTCGTGACTTTCTGAAGACAGGCGGACTGGCCGCCGCCGCTGCCACGACAATGGCAACAACACTGGCAGCCCCTGCCATCGCGCAGGCCATGCCGGAGGTGAAGTGGCGGCTGACCTCGAGCTTCCCGCGCTCGCTCGACACAATTTTCGGCACGGCCCAGACACTGGCAAAATATGTGGCGGACGCGACCGACAACCGCTTCCAGATCCAGACCTTCTCCGCGGGCGAAATCGTGCCGGGGCTGCAGGCGCTTGATGCGGTCTCGACCGGCGCGGTCGAATGTGCCCACACGCCGACCTACTTTTATGTCGGCAAGGATCCCGTGCTCGGCTTCGGCACAGGGGTTCCGTTCGGCCTCAATTCCCGCCAGCAACATTCGTGGTGGTATTTTGGCGGCGGCGAGAAGCTCGTCAATGAATCGCTCGCGAAGTTCAATGCGTACTCAATCCCCGCCGGCAATTCCGGCTGTCAGATGGGCGGCTTCTTCCGCAAGGAGTTGCTGTCCCCCGCCGATCTGCAAGGTCTCAAGTTCCGCATCGGCGGCATGGGCGGGCAGGTGCTCGCCAAGCTTGGCGTGGTGCCACAGCAGATCGCGGCGGGCGATGTCTATCCGGCGCTGGAACGCGGCACGATCGATGCAGCGGAGTTTGTCGGCCCTTACGATGACGAAAAACTCAGCCTCAACCGCGTCGCGAAATACTACTATTATCCGGGCTGGTGGGAGGGCGGCGCGATGCTGCACCTTGTGATCAACCAGGCCGAGTGGAACAAATTGCCCAAGCATTACCAGTCGATCCTGTTTCATGCCTGCGAGGCAGCGAACAACTGGATGCTGGCCAAGTATGATGCGGTCAATCCGCCTGCCCTGCGCCGTCTCATCGCGGCGGGCACAGAACTGCGCGCCTTTCCGCAATCCATCATGGAAGCCTCGCTCAAGGCTGCCAACGAGTATTACGCCGAGATCGCAGGCAAGAACGACAGCTTCAAGCGCACCTTGGAATCGATGACGGCCTTTCGCGGAGAAACGCTGCTCTGGTGGCAGGTGGGCGAGTTGTCCTATGACGCGTTCATGTCGCGCACACGCGGGCGAAGCTGATGTGCCGCAAACGCCGCGGAAGCCGCTGGCCATGAGCGATACGGACGGCGCGGGCGGGAAGCCGGCCGACAATCTGAAGCTCGAACGGTTTTTGCCCTACCGGCTGGTGGTGGCGGCTACCCTCGCCAGCCGTGCCCTGGCCCGCATCTACAGCCGCCATTTCGGCATCGGTATTCCGGAATGGCGGGTGATGGCGATGCTCGGTCAGTTCGACCGCCTGACGGCGCGGGATGTGGGCGAGCTGTCCCACATGCACAAGACCAAGGTGTCACGGGCCGTAAGCGAACTGGTGGAGCGTGGGCTGGTCGAGAAAACACCCAACCGGGACGATCTGCGCGAGGCTTTCCTCTCACTCAGCCTGCCGGGACGGCGCATCTACGACCAGGTGGCGCCCATGGCGCTGACCTTCGAGAAGCGGCTGATGGACGACATCCCCGCCGCCGAGATGCAGGCTTTCGAGCGCGTGCTCTCAACGCTGACAGAGCGGGTGCGGGTGCTGTCTGCGGGCTTTACCGCTGCTGACGACTGATTATTTGCTTTTTGGCGGCAGAACATACTTCCGTCTTGTTTACCTTCTGTTATTGGTGCGCTCGCAAAGCTTCTGTTTGGCTCGCTCCGGAATTCATCTGGCTGTGTGTCCGACTCTCATTGAACGGCTCTCGATGTTCGTCCGTTTCCGTCTGCTTGCCCTGGTGGTGACAGCCCTTGTCGGCCCGCCCTCATTTGCCGTCGCCCAGGCACCTCAATGCGATGCGTGGCGTGGTGAACTCGCGCGCATCGACCGCGGCGGCGGAGGCTCGCCGCGTGCGTCCGCTGATGCCGCGCGTG
>JANMIB010000358.1:0-4905 GCA_031375605.1 Allobosea sp.
AGTTCCTGCCAGGAGAAGGTTTTGAGAAGCGCGAACACGAGACGGTATATTGGGCGACCGATTGCAGCTTACCCGAGGACCGATGCCATGACCCAACTGCCGACCTTTGCCGATGTGCAAGCCGCCGCACAGCGTCTGCAAGGCCATGCCCACCAGACACCGGTTTTGCGCTCGGCAACGCTGGAGCGGCGCCTGGGAGCCGAGGTGTTCTTCAAATGCGAGAACTTCCAGCGCATGGGTGCGTTCAAGTTTCGCGGGGCCTACAACGCCATTGCAAGCCTGAGCGAAGACGAGCGCAAGCGCGGCGCACTTGCCTTCTCCTCAGGCAACCATGCCCAGGGCATGGCGCTGGCAGGGCGGCTGCTGGGGGTGCCTGTCACCATCCTGATGCCGCAGGACGCACCTTCCGCCAAGATCGCGGCGACGCGTGGCTATGGTGCCGAAATCGTGCTGTTTGACCGCTACACGCAGGACCGCGAGGCGCTCGCCCGCGACCTCGCAGCAGAGCGCGGCGCAACGCTGATCCCGCCCTTCAATCATCCAGATGTGATTGCTGGCCAAGGCACGTGCACCCAGGAGCTGATCGAAGAGGTCGGCCCGCTGGACCTGCTGCTTGTCTGTCTCGGCGGCGGCGGCCTGCTGGGTGGTTGCGCGCTTGCAGCGCATGCGCTTTCGCCGGGAATCAAGGTGATGGGCATCGAACCCGATGCCGGCAATGATGGCCAGCAATCGCTTCGGGCAGGCCGCATCATCAAGATCGATACGCCCAAGACCATTGCTGACGGTGCCCAGACCCAGGCGCTTGGCGACATCACCTTCGCCATCATCCAGCGTGATGTGGCGGACATTGTCACGGTTTCGGATGCTGACCTGATCAACGCCATGCGCTTTGCTGCCGAGCGCATGAAGATGGTTGTCGAACCCAGTGGCGCATTGGCCATGGCCGCGGCCTTGACTGGAAAAGCGCCCGTCAAGGGCAAGCGCGTGGGCATCATCATTTCAGGCGGCAACACGGATCTGGCCAGCTTTGCGCGGATGATTGCAGGCTGATGCCGTTGCCATGGCTGTTTCGCGTTGACGCTGCCGCCTGATACGATTATACGCCAGCCAACTTCTGGTTGCCGCAAGGTGTCCGGAGACGCTTTTCATATCATCTCACCATGATGGAGCAGGCGCTTTGCACCTGACATCTTGGTGTGCCGACCGGACGAGAAACGAGGACGCCCATGGCGAATACAAAATCTGCGAAAAAGGCTGCCCGCCAGACCATTCGCCGTACGGAAGTCAACAAATCCCGCCGCAGCCAGATGCGCACCTATGTGCGCAAGGTCGAAGAAGCTCTTGATTCCGGCGATGCAGCTGCCGCCGCCGCCGCACTGACGGCTGCCGAGCCGATCATGATGCGCGCTGTGCAGAAGGGCATCGGCCACAAGAACACGGCATCCCGCAAGGTCTCACGGCTGGCCAAGCGCGTGCGTGCCTTGTCTGCCTGAAGCCTCGCGCTTCTGACGTCATCCTTTGCAAAGCCTCGGCCTTTGGGTCGGGGCTTTTTATTGTCCTGATGACGGATGGCTCCCCGAACTGCTGGTGATCATGAGCTGGCAACTTACCGTAAGGTTCCTGAACTGGCGAAATAAAACACAAATGAGAGCTTGACTCATATAGCACAAAATCACAGCCAATCCGGCTCTCAGAAAAAACTGCATGCACAAAATAAGTGTTGCAAAATCATCAGGTTATCACGAAAGAAATTGTGAAAAGCGGGATTGCCGCAGATGAGCCCCGGCAAGCTCCGCTCAGGCGAAGAAGCCGACGAAAAAATTTCGCCCGACGAATTGTGACAAAACATCGTGATAGCCCGCGTATTTGCACAGGATAATCGGGCTGGCCTGTGCTGGCAGGAATAGGGCTTCAGAACTGCCCCTTGCTCTCGTTCGAGGCGACCCATTAAGACTTCTTTAAGGACTTCGGAAGTTCCGGAGCCGGTTGCCAGACAACCTGACCGAATTGAAACCGCACAGACCGAGCGAGGGCGGAATGCTGACTGTTATGCCTTTGACATCGGGACGGATCAGCTCGGCCAACTGGATCAGGGCCGGTCTTCGGAGACATCATCATCATCTGTTCGTGCGCGTGACCTGATCTGTCGGGTCGTGCGGGCTGAAACGCCCAGCGAACGTTCACCATCATCGATTTTCACAGACGCAGAACCCGGATCATGGGTTTCTGTGAAGGACAGCTTCATGTTTCTCGACAGCGACACCCCGAAATCTGATGGACTGCGCAGCTGTGCCCCGGTTGGCAATGCCTGGGAGAGGCTGCGGCAAAGGCTGAGGGGCGAACTTGGCGAGGATGTCTTCTCGAGCTGGTTCGCCCGGATGGAGCTTGATCGTATCGAGGACGATGTCGCGACGGTATCGGTGCCAACCCGCTTTCTCAAAAGCTGGATCGAGACACATTATGTCGAGCGGGTCAGAATCCTGATTGCATCCGAGCTGGGTGTGGGCGGTGGTTTCAATGTCGAGGTCCGCACCGTCAACCGGGATCAATCCAGGCCAGTGCCCGCCCTGCGCGATGCACAGGTGGCTGCGCTGGGTTCTCCCAGGGCACAAACAGGAGCGCAAGGCGGGACGTTAGCTGCTGTACTTCCACCCGTGACCCTTCTGGCCGATCATCTCGGATCGCCGCTGGATCGCCGCTTGTCGCTCACCTCGTTCGTGGTGGGGCGCTCGAATGCACTGGCATTTGCGTCTGCAGAGCGCATTGCCGCGCTGGTGGGCTCGCCCTCGCCCTACAACCCGCTGTTCCTTCATGCTGGCGTTGGACTGGGAAAGACCCATCTGGTGCAGGCCGTCGCGCAGGAAGCCATCAGACTTGGCAAGAAGGTGGCTTATTTCACGGCTGACAAGTTCATGTACGGGTTCGTGTCGGCGCTGAAAACGCAGACCGCTCTCACCTTCAAGGAACAGCTGCGCGGCATCGATCTTCTGGTGATCGACGATGCCCAGTTCATCCAGGGCAGGTCGGTCCAGCAGGAGTTTGGCCACACGATCAATGCGCTGATCGATGCGGGCAAGCAGGTGGTCGTGGCGTCTGACAGGCTGCCAGGCGAGCTTGAGAGCCTTGATGAGCGGGTCCGCTCACGCCTTGCGGGCGGTCTTGTTGTCGAGATCGGATCGCTTGATGAGGATCTTCGGCTCAAGATCCTGACAGCCCGCCTCAATGCCCTCAGCGCTGTCCACACAACCTTCCAGATTTCCGTCGAGGTTGCGCAATATGTGGCCCATGCCATTGCCACCAACGGGCGTGACCTTGATGGCGCGGCCAATCGACTTCTGGCGCACTCCACCTTGTCGGGCATCGCCTTGACCATCGAGACGGCAGAGATCGCCATCCGTGATCTTGTGCGCCTGCGTGAGCCCAAGCGTGTCAAGATCGAGGACATCCAGAAACTCGTGGCCGCGCGCTACAATGTCAGCCGTGCGGACATTCTCTCCGAGAGACGCACAGCCGCGGTGGTCAAGCCCCGTCAGATCGCGATGTATCTGTCGAAATCGCTGACGTTGCGCTCCTTGCCGGAAATCGGACGCCGTTTTGGCGGACGCGACCACACCACGGTGCTTCACGCTGTGCGCAAGATCGAGAAGGCGCTTGGCGATGACCGGACGCTGAACGAAGAGGTCGAACTTCTCAAGCGCATGCTGATGGACTGAGGCCTGCTCCGGTTCATCATCGCTGCCTGCTCGTGTCCAATTCTGTTGATGAGCCGTGGCAGCGCTTGCGCTGAAGGCCGAGCTTGGGCATGATTTCAGGCCGTATGATGCAGCGGCCCCGCAAGAGGCTGCAGCGTCCTGTCTCCCACGCTTCTCCGAGATCAGGTTGGTCATGAAGGTTACCGTCGAACGGTCGCAGCTCCTGAAAGCTCTTGGCCATGTGCACCGCGTTGTCGAGCGCAGGAACACGATCCCGATCCTGTCGAATGTCCTGCTCAGTGCCGGTGTGACCGGGCTCAGGCTGAAGGCGACCGATCTTGACATCGAGGTCGTCGAGAACATTCCCGCGGATGTGGGCCAGATCGGCTCGACCACGGTGCCGGCCCATGTGATCTATGACATCGTGCGCAAACTCCCCGATGGCGGGCAGGTCTCGCTTGAAAGCGCAGGCGAAGCCGGCCAGATGACGGTGCGGTCCGGGCGCTCACGCTTCGTGTTGCAGACACTGCCGGAAACCGATTTCCCGGACATCACGGCAGGCGAGATGCCGCATGTCTTCAGCCTGCCATCGGGTGATCTGAAGCGCTTGATCGACAAGACCCAGTTTGCCGTCTCGACCGAGGAGACGCGCTATTACCTGAACGGCATCTATTTCCACACGCTTGAGGTTGACGGCAAGGCGCTGCTGCGGGCTGTGGCCACGGACGGGCATCGACTGGCTCGTGTCGAGACAGCTGCGCCTGCTGGGGCTGCAGGCATGCCGGGCGTGATCGTGCCGCGCAAGGCCGTTGCCGAAATCCAGAAACTGCTCGAAGGCGGCGATGTGTCGGTCGAGGTGCAATTGTCACCCACCAAGATCAAGGTCACGGTCGGCGATGTGGTGCTGACCTCGAAGCTGATCGACGGCACGTTCCCCGACTATGGCCGCGTGATCCCGTCCGGCAATGACAAGGAACTCTGGGTCGACAGGTCCGAGTTCGCCATTTCGGTTGATCGTGTTTCCACCATCTCCTCGGAACGTGGCCGCGCGGTGAAACTGTCGATGGCAGAGGGCCGCATCACCCTGGCCGTGACCAATCCTGATTCTGGGTCCGCAACCGAGGAAATGGAAGCGACCTATGATGCGAGCCCGCTCGATATCGGCTTCAACGCCCGCTATCTGCTCGACATCCTTGGCCAGCTCGACAGCGAC